>JBJMIY010000228.1:0-6611 GCA_045806605.1 Rubrobacteraceae bacterium | reverse complement strand
GGTCCTGGGCCGTATGTGCCGCAGCTACGCGGGATCGCAGTCTACGCCATCCCGGTGAGGTGTATCTTCCTGTTGCCAGCCGCCGTCTTCGGAGGGCTGACGACTCCATTGAACACCGAGCGGCGTACTTGTAGCGTGCTGGCGTCGAGGTCAACATCTCTCCATTGAAGCGCGAGCAGCTCGCCATTTCGCATCCCGGTGGTCACGGCCAGGACGTAGAAGGCGTGCAGCCTGTCGCCCCTGGCGACCTCCAGCAGCGTACGCGCCTGCTCCCGTGAGAGCGGCTTGATCTCCTTCCCAACCGGACGCGGCGGCGTGGCGGCCTCGGCAACGTTGCGCGGTATCAGCGTCCACCCCACCGCTTGCTTGAGAGCCTTGTGGAGCGTCGCGTGGATAATCTCCACCGAGCGCGGCGACAGCCCGGCCTCCAGCTTCCGCCCGTACACGGATTGGACCTGGAGGGCGTTCAGCCTGTCGAGCCTGACGTTGCCGATGGTCGGCCCCAAGTGCAGCCTTACCACCTGCTCGTGCCGCTCCCAGGTGCGGTCCCTGACCGTGCCCCTGATGGCGTCGAGCCACCTATCAAGGTAGCCGCTGACGGTCAGGTTCTCGCTGTCGTAGGCGATGCCCTTGTCCCTGTCGGCCAGTAGCTTTCGGAGCTTGGCCTTGACCTCCGTCTTGGACTTCCCGGACACATAACGACGCTTGCCATTAGCATCTACGTACTCGCCCACCACGCGGCCATCACCGCGCCTGTAGACGCTACCCTCCCCGTTGCCTCGTCTCTTGGCCACCTAACCCTCCGAAAATACTGTCAAAACTACTGTCAAAACGTTCGGAGAGATAGGGAGGTCCACGCGGTAAGGGACTGGGGATCAGGGGATCGAGTGAGGGTTTCCCGCATCGGTATGCGGCCTTGGCCGCGTGGGTAAGTCTGATGCAGAAAAGCGGGCCTGGCAGGATTCGAACCTGCGACACACGGCCCCGGAAACCGTTGCTCTATCCCCTGAGCTACAGGCCCGCGAGCGGGAAACCGCTTCGAGATGTTACCGCAACGCCTCTACCCCTTCAAATGGGGCTTTGCAATCATTGGCGCACCGTATAAACTACGCCGCACCTGAGATATGTACGCTGTTATCTCCGACATCCACGGAAACCTGGAGGCGCTAGAGGCCGTCCTGCGGGACATCCCCGAGGAGGTCAGGATCGTCTACTGCCTTGGCGACGTGATCGGCTACGGGGCGAACCCCGACGAGTGCTGCGATATCGTGCGCGAGCTCGGGATGCCGGTGATCTCGGGCAACCACGACCTCGCCGTCACCGACCTGGAGACGGACCTGAACTGGTTCAATCCGGTCGCCGCCGCGGCCGTGGTGTGGACCCGCGAGCACCTGAGCAAGAAGAACGCGGATTTCTTGAGGACCCGTCCGCGCATGATCGAGACGCGCGACGCGCTCTTCGTCCACGGCTCGGTGCGCGACCCGGACGAGTACATCATCAACTCCGCCGCCGCCGAGGATAACCTGGAGATCCTGAGGAGCGAATATCCTGGAGTCACAATCTGCTTTTTCGGGCATACGCACGTCAAGACCGTGGCCCCCTCGCCGAACGGGCCCGTGATCGAGGCTCACACTCTCGACCTGAGCTCGAACGGACCATACCTGGTGAACCCTGGCTCGGTCGGCCAGCCGCGCGACGGGGACACCTTCGCTTCCTACGTCCTCGTCGAGGGCGAGCGCGTCACCTACCGCTTCGTCGAGTACGACATAGGGAAGGCGCAGGCCAAGATCCGGTCCGCCGGCCTCCCCGGCATGCTCGCCGACCGCCTGGCTGTCGGCCGCTGAGAACATACCCAGGGGCGTGGAACCCTCCTTCCCCAGGCTCTTCACCGTCGAGGAGGCGAACGCCCTCCTCCCCAAACTCCTGGAGCTACTCGAAGATGTCGCGCGCCACCGCGACGCCCTGCGCGAGAGAGCCCCGCACATGGAGCCGATCTTCCGCTCCGCTGGCGCGAACGGCGGCGGCAAGACGGGCTCTGAGTACAGCGTCGAGGCTTACAACCTCTATCTGGCGGTAGAGCGCATCAGGCAACTCGGCGTCATCCTCAAGGACCTCGACGCTGGCCTCCTCGACTTCCCGCACGAGCGCGAAGGGCGCGTCGTCTTTCTGTGCTGGCACCCGCCCGAGGAGCGGGTCGCATTCTGGCACGAGATAGAGGCGGGCTACGCCGGCCGACAGCCGATCTAGATGAGGATAGTGCTCCAGCGAGTGAAGAACGCATCCGTCACGGTCGGCGACGAGACGGTCTCCGAGATAGGAGCCGGCCTCCTGCTCCTCGTCGGGGTCGCCTCAGGCGACGGGGAGGCCGAGGCGGACTGGCTCGCGCGGAAGATCACGGGCCTCAGGATATTCAACGACCGTGAAGGGAGGATGAACCTGAGCGTTCAGGACGCCGGGGGCGAAATCCTCGCCGTCTCGCAGTTCACCCTGCTCGCCGATACCAGGAAGGGCAAGCGACCGAGCTTCGTCGGCGCGGCCCCGCCGGAGGAGGCCGAACGGCTCTTCGACTACTTCTGCGAGAGGCTCCGCGCGGCCGGCGCCGGTCCGGTGAAAACCGGCATCTTCGGCGCGATGATGGACGTGGCGCTGGTGAACGACGGCCCCGTCACGATAATCCTGGAGAGGTAGCCGGGTTCAGTATTTGGCGATAACCCACACGGCGTGGACTATTCCCGGAATGTAACCCAGGATCGTCAGCAACACGTTAATCCAGAACTGCTTGCCGATCCCCACCTGCAAGAACACGCCCAGAGGCGGGAGAAGTATGGCGATCAGGATGCGTAGTAGATCCATCGAAAGCCTCCGTATAGCAAACTACTATCTTCCTATTACGCTTTTTCCTCCCAATGGTTGCTGCTTCACGCCTCGAACAACGTGCCTAGCTTTCTAGCCTGCACCATACCCTTTGCCTTCGAACCTTCCTCCCGCGATACCTGCGGCACTCGCGGCTCGTGGTTCGTTCCCTGATCGAAGCCAGCCGGTATCCCAACGCCAGCGTACAGATACTCACCAAAGCGATAAAAACGAAGAACAGCAGTACCGGCACAGGTTCCCCTCCTACTCTAGAACGGACGTTATAACAAACACTACTTCGGCGGGCAAGAAGCTTCAGCCGACTGCACGACAAGTGGTAGTTCCCGGAGCTCCGCAACCCCACATGTGGGTTCGAAGTGAAGGAACCCGGTGCCCATCCAAAGGGGTGATAGGTGGGAAAGGGAAGGAGTAGGACACCGGGCTAAGCTATGTGTATATCGCATATATCTTCCTTCGTCAAATCGAGTTGGGAGGCGGGATAGCTCGGCGTGGTTTTCAGGTCCTCCGGGCCGGGAACATGGATACTTTGTGACGTAGATATCCAGGAGGCGAAGGTGGCCGACGGCACGAAGGTGGATCGCCGCTGTGCAGGCCATGGGCAATCAGATCCAGAGGCAGCAAGAAACGTTTCAGCAGATGATGCAGGAGTCCATGCGTTCTTGGTTGCAGATCCTCAATATTCTGCACTTGCCCGTTGCCGAGCAACCGGAGGAGGGGCAGCAGGCCTTCGAACAAGCCTTCAAGCAAGCTTCCGAGCAGCGGATGCAGCTGGCCCAGCAACAGCAGGAGACCTTCCAGCAGATGTCCCAACAGTTGATGGAGCAGGCCGAACAGCAACAGCCAGGCTTTCCAGCAGCTGGTACAGCAGTCGTTGGCTGTGCATACATGGAGCGCCTTAGACCTTCCAGGTGAGCTTCGGCGGCGTTCTCTAAAGCTATCGCGCGAGCGAGGACAGAAGCGGCGTAAAGAACGCGAGATCTCTCTGCGCCATCTAGCCTGCGGCGCTCGCTGAGATACGTCCCTGCTGACCCACATTCGAGTGTCTCCAGGCGCTGTAGCCGCCCTCGTAACGGTACAGCCCGGCGTCGCGCACCTCGACCGTCTTGTCCGAGATGCGGTCGAGGAAGTAGCGGTCGTGGGAGACGAAGACGACCGTGCCGGGGAATCGCTCCAGCTCCCTCTCGAGGACCTCTAGCGAGTCTATGTCCAGGTGGTTCGTCGGCTCGTCCAGGATGAGGCAGTTGGGCTCCCCGAGCATCAGAAGGAGGAGCTGCAGGCGCGTGCGCTCGCCCCCGCTCAGGTTCCGCACCGGCTCGCGCACTTGCTCGTAGCGGAAGAGAAAGCGGCCGAGCAGGTTCACCGCCTCGCCCTCGTAGAGCGGCTTCGCGTCCCGCACCAGGCCGAGGGGCGTCGCGCTCGCCGGCGGCTCGGGGTCCTGAGCGAGGTACCCTGTCTTTATGGAGGGTCCCACCCAGCGCTCGCCCTCCGTCGGCGGGATGATGCCGGCGAGGAGCTTCGCCAGGACGCTCTTCCCCGCGCCGTTAGCCCCGATCACGCCGACCCGCTCGCCGCGTGCGACCGTGAGATCCACGCCGATAAGAACCGGCTCCTCGCCGAAGGCCACGCTCGCCTCCCGAAGCTCCAGCACCTTCTTGCCTCCCCTGACGTTCTCGCGGAAGCCCAGTCCGATCCTGTGCCGCTCCAACACAGGGCGGTCGATCTTGTCCATGCGCTCGATCTGGCGCTGCTTGACCCTGGCCTGGCGGGCATGTCTCTCGTTCTCGGTGTTGTGCGCCCACTGCTGGAAGCGCCGGATCGCCTCTTCGAGGCGCGCTATCTCCTTCTGCTGGGTAACGTAGAGTTGCTGCTGGCGCTTGAGCGCGAGCTCACGCGCGAGCGCGTACGCCGAGTAGTTGCCCGGCCACGACTTCGTCTTCCCGCCATCCAGCTCGGCGATCTCCGTGACGGTCTCGTCCAGCAGGTAGCGGTCGTGGGAGACGACGACGACCGCCCCGTCGAAGGTCTGGATCAGAGCCTCAAGCCGCTCCCGGCGCACCGCATCCAGGTGTGACTCCGGCTCGTCCAGCAACAGTACGTCGGGCCGCCGCGCGAGGCAGGCCGCGAGCGCGGCGAGCTTGCGTTGCCCGCCGCTGAGGTCCGACGTCGGCCGGTCGGCATCATCCCCATCCAGCCCCAGCGACCGCAGGTAGCCGCGCGCCTCGCCCTCGAAGCCCTGTCCGCCCAGCTCGGTGAAACGCTGCAATAGCCGTCCGTGGCGCTCCAGCAAGCGCTGCATCTTTCGCAGGTCGTCCGCCACCTCGGGCGCGCCGAGCCTGGCCTCGCAGTCCGCGATCTCTCCTCTTACCTCCGCCAGCTCGGGGCGCGCCGCGCGGACGACCTCGAGCGGCGTGCGACCGTCGCCCTCGACGTGCTGGGGGAGAAAGGCGACGCTCAGACCCCGGCGCCGGGTCACCTCTCCCCCGTCCACTTCCTCCAGCCCCGCGAGGATACGCAGCACCGTGGACTTGCCCGCACCGTTGCCGCCGACCAGCCCGAGCCTCGCCCCGGGGTTCACCTTCATCTCCAGCCCTCGGAGCACGGCGCGTCCCCCATAGAACTTTTCCACGGAACGGAGCTGGATCAGGGTCATGCGCGTCTCGCTCTCATCTTCATTCGACCCATGATGGCGCCTCTCGAGGACCGGCGCATCACCCAATTGGATGATTTTCGCCCATCAACTACCGTCAGCCTGTCCCTCGACATACAAAGTCGCAGGCCGCGTGTAACCTTCGCGCCGTACGTGCTCGAGTAGAGCATTGCGGCGCTCGCGTAGCCTTAGCTGCGCGCCGGCGGGCAGGAGCGACAGCTCCTCCGGCTCTCCTTCGGCGAGGACCAGTTCGTCCAGGTGCCGGACCTCGTAAGGCAGCGAGACGCGCCACCGCACATCTTCCAGCAGCGACTTGTGCAGCCTGACCAGCCGCTCGGGCGAGCCGATGCCGTAGAGCCAGGCGCCCGAGGCTTCGAGCGCCAGCTCGCGCTGGATCTCCTCGTCCGCGAGCTGAACCGCCGGCACGGCATCGATGAAGTCGCTGGTGGCGACCCTTCCGCCGGGCCGTACCACGGAGATGAGAGATCTCAGGGCGTCTTCCGCCGGCCTCTCACGCACGTCCAGCTCGTGGAAGAGGCCGGCGGAGTAGACCAGATCGAAGGTTCGCGGCCCGAAGGGCGGCTCGAACACGTTCCCTACGACGAGGCGGACCGGAGCGGCGAGTGCCGCGTCTCGGAGAGCTTCCCGCCCTTCGCTGATACGCTCGGCTTCGGCTTCGAGAGCGGTGAGGTTGCCTTCTTCACCGAGGCGCTGGCTCAAGCCCTCGATCCAGAGCGGCGAGGCGCCGCCGGCGTAGAGTATGTCAAGGCCGTGGATGTCGCCGAGGAAGTCGAGCTCGCGGTCGGAGAACGAGATGAGGCTCTCTTCGAGCTCATCGCGTTCGCCCGGTGTCAGGGGATCATCGTCGTATAATCTCGGCGGCATCAAATTCCCATCTTGCAGAAACGTCCTTCCGATTTCGCGCCCTGCTCACCGAGGCCGGCGCCGAGAGATTAGAATTGGCGAGGAAGTAAAGCTATCGGCTACCGAATGTACCGTCCTTGCCTACGCCACTCTTTGCTGCTTGAGCCGGTGCCCTGATGATAATTCCAGGCCGCCTTGCATCGGCCGCCATTGTCGCAGTACTTCG
>JBJMIY010000227.1:0-2924 GCA_045806605.1 Rubrobacteraceae bacterium | reverse complement strand
GACTTGTCAGCACGCCACCTGGCTTTGCCAGGCGGCTTCTCAGCTTCTCTCTGCGCTGACTGGCTGACAAGCGAGGGCCGCTAGGCCGGAGCGTGCTGACCTTACGGGTCCCGGTTCTCGCCGCGCTCGAGCCCTTCGAGGATGGGGCCGAGCGCCCGTTCGCGGGTAGCCTCGTACTCTTCCAGGGAGCTCGCTTCCCTGGCGAGCCTGGCGACGAGGCCCGTCAGTCCCATCCCGCCTTTGGCCGCGAGTATGCGCCAGGCCAGGAGACGGTATGAGCGCTCGAGCTGCGGGTCCTTGCGTCCACCCTCGAGCAACTCCTCCAGCGCCGCACACAGAGCTTCCGCTGCTTCAAGAGGAAGCTCTACAGAAGGACCGCCGGGTGAGCTAACGGGTCTTCTCCACGTAGATGCGGTCCTGGGTTATGACCACGTGCAGGTCGTCTGGAGAGCCCCGCATGAGGCCCCTCCACTCGCGGTCGAAGACCTCAGAGTCGCGAGCGTCGGTCCTTAGCAGGATGCCTTCTTCTACCTCGTCAAGGACTGCGGGGTGCTCTGAGAGCTGGCCGCGCCGGACCGGGTCTCGGCGGTAGATCGAGTTCCGCGAGCGGAAGCTCTGCACGCTCGAGGGAGTTGTGTTGAGTTCCTGCGCGATCCAGTCATCGTTGCGCCCGTCCTCGACCCAGCGCCGGATCTTCGATGCGTGCGGCTTTAGCGCCACCCTTCTGTTTCCCACGACCCGTACTCCTTGTACGAACTAGTTTTATAGTCCATATGTACCACTTTTTGTTACCCGACGCTAGATGAATTTTATGTTTAGCCTTGGAAAGGAGTTTGTTCAGTTCACCGCGGTCGAGAGGCGGTCTGCGGCGGCGAGGCCCGAGAGCGCGGCGCCCTCGACCTTGGACGGACCGAAGGCGTCCCCGGCGAATAGGAGCGGAGGATCTCCGCTCGCCACGAAGCAGGGCTCCGGATGTGGCTGCGTCACCCAGCTGTAGCGCCAGCGGACGAGGGACGTCTCGAGCACCCTGGCCGGGAGGTCGGTCGCCAGTTGTTCTGCGGCGAACGCTAACAGCGAGGCGGCGACCAGTACCTCCTCGGACTCGAAGTGCTCGCGGCTCCACTCCGGTCCGGCGTGGATGGTGATGGCGGGCGCCTCCGATATGCCCTTTCTCTGGTTGTCCCCGATCCAGTCTAGCGGCTCGCCTTTGATCTGGATGCCGCCGGGCTCGGGCACGCCGGTCGGCCCGTCCATCAGCGCCATGAGCGCGAGGCAGGGGGAGTAGGAAATCCCCGCGAGCTGCTGCCGCACCTCCTCTGACAACGCGGAGCCGCCCTCGAAGAGCGCGAGCGATTGCGGAACCGGCGCTGTGAGCAGCAAGGCTGTCCCCGCAACCTGTGATCCCGCCTCTGTGTGCGCTTCCCAAACTTTGTCCCGAATCTTTACGCCCACGACCCGCTCGCCCGTCCTTACGTCGAGGCCCCGGGCGAGGTGATCGGCTACCGAAGACATGCCCCTGAAGCCACGGTACCGGGGGTGGCCGTCTTCGTTTTGTCTGCCCTCAGCGTCGGCGAAGCCGCGGCTCCACTCCTCTACGACGCCTTCACCTGACCATTCCTGGACGAGCTTCCCGAACCGATCGCTGCGCACGGTGAAGAACTGGGCACCGTTGTCGAACGTCCCGTTCTCGAGGCGGCGCGTCGCCATCCTACCTCCGACCCCACGACCCTTGTCCAGCACGACTACGCGCCAGCCGGCAGCCGCGAGCTCGCGGGCGGCCAGCAGTCCTGAGATGCCAGCCCCAACCACAACGCAGGATCTGGTGACCTCTGTCACGGTCGTCCTCTACCCACGGGCCACGTCCCTCTCCATGTCAAGAAGTGTCGTCGCCCTTTCAATGGACTGGAAGTGGATGTCCACGGTGTCGTCCACTTCTCTGGCGTAGCCGCCGGCCATCGTCACGGCTACCGGAATACCGCGCTCCCGGCACGATTCGAGCACGAGGCGGTCGCGTTCTGCGAGGCCCTCCTTGCTGACGCGGAGGCGGCCGAGCCGGTCGTCCTCGTACGGGTCGGCTCCGGCGAGGTAGATCGCGAGCTGCGCTCCGGATCTGTCCAGTGCTTTCTCGAGCGCGCTCTCGAGGGCGTCGAGGTACTCTCCGTCGTCGGCGCCGTCCGGGAGGGCGACGTCGAGGTCGCTCTCCTCCTTGCAGAAAGGGAAGTTCCTGGCGCCGTGGATCGAGAACGTGAACACCGAAGGGTCTCCGGACAGGATCGCCGCCGTACCGTTGCCCTGGTGCACGTCTGTGTCAACGACGACGACCCGCTCGACGAGGCCCTCTGCCTGCACCGCGCGGGCGGCGATGGCGCTGTCGTTGAACACGCAGTAGCCTTCGCCCCTGTCAGCAAACGCGTGATGGGTGCCGCCGGCCAGGTTCGCCGCGAATCCCTCCTCCAGCGCTGCGAGGCAGGCCCCCAGAGTCCCGCCAGAAGCCCGCCGCGAGCGCTCGACCATCCTCTCGGACCACGGGAAGCCAATGCGCCGCATCTCTTTCTCCGTGAGCGTTCCGTGCACGACGCGTCGCAGATAGCTTTCTTCGTGGGAGCGCAGGATCTCCGCGTCCGAGACCGGACGCGGCACACGCATCTCCTCCGGTCCGCAGACGCCCGCCTTGGCGACCCTCTCGCGCAACATCGAGTACTTGACCATCGGGAAGCGGTGCTCCTCCGGCAGTGGGAGCACGAAGTGGTCGCTGTAGAAGACCTTCACACCGTCGCGCCTCGTAGGATCATCGGGCAAGCATAGTACATGATCGTGTCCCACGTAAGGACAGCTTTCGCAAAAGTGAGGGTTGCGCTGTGGTAGCATCGTCCTTTCCAGGAGCCATGGATGAGTCCACTCAAGAACGCCTCTTCGCGGAGAAC
>JBJMIY010000226.1:0-11564 GCA_045806605.1 Rubrobacteraceae bacterium | reverse complement strand
GTCCCGAGCTGGGGGCTCAGGGCGCTCGACGGGGCTCTTGGCAGCGTCTTCGGGGCCGGCCCGGAGGCAGAGGTGCTCAACAGGTTCGACGCCTCCTTCGACGAGCTCTTCGAGAGCGTCGCCGCCGCGTTGCCGTGCGTGCCCGAGAAGGACGCCTCTTTCCTGCAGTGGCGCTACGGTCCCGCATCGCCCCAGTACCCTGTGACCGTCATCGGTGTCAAAGATGGGGAGACGCTACTGGGCTACGCCGTGCTCAGGGTGACCGGTGAGGGCGACAACGGCTACATACTCGACCTGACGACACGCCCCGGGCGCGACGACGTGGCCCGGGCGCTCATTCGCGGCGCGGTCCGGTACTTCTCGCGGGCCGGGGTGTACATCATCAGGTACCGCTTTCTCGAGTCGCCCGTCTCGCCGCGGACGAGGGATCTGTGGAGGCTGGGCTTCTTCCCCCGCAACGAAAGGCGCCACACCCTGCTGGTCAAGTTCGCCGATCACGGGCTGCACAAGACGGCTCTGGACGCCGCCAACTGGTCATACAACGCGGGCGACGGCGAGATGAGTTTCTGGGTCAGATAAGACAGGAGGTACGTATGACTATGGCTATCAGCCGTGAGAGCGCTGCCGCCGAGATACAGGGCTGGTTGCGCGAGAACGTGACGGGAGGCCACGATGTCTCTCCCGACGAGCAGCTCATAGAGAACGGCGTCCTTACGTCGCTGCAGACGGTCGAGCTGGTCACGTTCCTCGAGGAGAGGTTCGACATCATCGTCGAGGATGAGGAGTTCGACGAGGAGAACTTCGGCTCCGTAGAGGCCATCGCCGGATTGGTGGCGAGCAAGACCGGGTGAGCATGCGCCCGGAATTCACGCTGCACGACCTGCTCCACAACGCCGTGGAGCGCGACCCCGGAGGGGTAGCTGTCGTAGATGGCAGCACCGAATACACCTACGAGGACCTCGAGCGCGCGAGCAACTCCCTGGGCGTCGCGCTCATCGAGTCGGGGGTCGAGAAGGGCGACCGCGTCGGCGTCTACATGGAGAAGTCCTGGGAAGCCATAGTGGCGATGCTCGCCGCCTCGCGGGTAGGCGCCGCCTACGTGAACATAAACCCGCTCTTCAAGCCGCCTCAGGTCGCCTACGTGGCGCAGGACTGCGACGTGCGCGTCATGATCGGTGACTCCCCCAAGCTCGACGACCTGGAGCCGGGGACGGTCAGGGGGACGGCCTTCTACAGAGGCGAGCGCCCCGGCGAGGAGAGCGCAGGGCATCTCACGGACCTCGCAGAGGTGTTCCGGAACGCAGACGCGCCACGGGCGGAGAGGCAGGTCTCGGAGATAGACCTCTTGACGATCCTCTACACATCGGGCTCGACGGGGATGCCCAAGGGCGTGGCGACGAGCCAGCGTAACGTGGTGGTCGGAGCCCAGATCGTCTCGTCGTATCTTGAGAACACCGCAGAAGACCGCATCCTCTCGGCGCTCCCGCTCAACTTCGACGCCGGGATGAGCCAGTTCACCACCTCTTTGCGGGTAGGAGCGACACTGGTGTTGCAGCGCTCCCGGCTGCCTGGCGACCTTTCGCGGGCGCTCAGGCGGCACGAGATCACGGGCGTCACCGGCGTGCCGCCGCTGTGGTCGCTGCTGCTCAGGAGCGCAAAGGGCATCGAAGCAGAGCCTCTCGAGAGCTTGCGCTACATAGCCAACACCGGCGGGCGCATACCTCAGGCCAACCTGGACCAGCTCAGGCGCCTTCTGGAGCCGTCGGGGACGAGGATCTACCTGATGTACGGGCTCACCGAGGCGTTCCGCTCCACGTATCTGCCGCCGGAGGAGGTGGAGCGCGGCTCCACCTGTATAGGCAAGGCCATCCCGAACACCGAGATCCTGGTGATAGACAGGGAAGGCCGGGAGTGCGCGCCCGACGAGCCGGGAGAGCTGGTCCACCGCGGCCCGACGGTGGCGATGGGCTACTGGGGCAACGAGGAGGCTACCCTGAAGGCGTACCGCCCGAACCCCCTCGCCCCGCCCGAGCTCCTCGACGTGGAGCGGGTCGTCTATTCAGGAGACACGGTCCGGCGGGACGAGGAGGGCTTTCTCTACTTCATAGGCCGCGAGGACGCTATGATCAAGAGCCAGGGGTACCGCCTGAGCCCCGAGGAGGTGGAGAACCTCCTCATTGGCAGCGGTCTCGTGCACGAGGCGTGCGCCTTCGGGGTGGAGGACCCCGAGGTGGGCCAGCTCGTAATGGCTGTCGTGTCGCTCAGGGACGGCGAGCACAAGGGCGCCGTCGAAGATATCCGCGAACACGTCATAAAGAACGGGCCGCCGTACATGGTGCCGAAGGAGATCTTCGTCCTCGACGAGCTGCCCAAGACCGGTTCAGGCAAGATCGACCGCAAGGGAATTAGCAATGCTTACGCAAACGGATAAAGCACTCGACCTGGCGGAGCGTCTCGGCGGGGAGCGCGACGGGGAGTTCGCCCCCTCTGGCATACCCGTCTCCGAGATAGCGCGAGAGTACGGCACTCCCTTCTACCTCTACCACGGGGAGACGGTCGTAGAGCGGGTCCGCCGCGTCAGAGGCGCTCTGGGCACAGAGGTCTCCTACTCGGTCAAAGCGAACCCGAGCCTCGGGGTGTGCCAGCTCATAGCCCGCGAGAAGGCGGCTGGCGCAGAGGTTGCCTCCTCCGGCGAGCTTGCCGTGGCGCGGGCCGCTGGCTTCGAACCAGAAGACATCGTCTTCGCCGGCCCAGGCAAGACTGACGACGAGCTAGAGCGGGTCGTCAAGGAAGGCATCTTCGCTGACAACGTCGAGTCGCTGGGCGAGATCGAGCGTCTCGCGCAGATAGCCGCAGGTATGGGACGGAAGATCGGGGTTGGACTCCGCATCAACCCGGCGGCCCAGCTCATGGGCTCGCAGATGCGCATGGGCGGGACGGTAGGCCAGTTCGGCATGGACCAGGCCGAGCTCGAGGATGCTGTGGAGAAGACCCTGTCTCATCCGGATCTGATCCTGCGCGGCGTCCACGTCTACACCGCGACCCAGGTCTTCGAGGTCGAGCCGCTCCTCGAGCACTGCCGCAACATCTTCGAGATAGCCCTCGAGGCCGCCGACTACGCCGGCCACCCTCTCGAGATGATCGACTTCGGCGGCGGGTTCGGGGTGCCCTACTTCGAGAAGATGTCCGAGTTCGACCTGGAGCGATTCGGCGAGGGCTTCCGGGAGCTGCTCTCAACCTACCGCTCGGACCCGCGCCTCGAAGGGTGCCGCTTCCTCTTCGAGCTTGGCCGCTATCTCGTTGCCGACGCGGGGGTCTACGTCACGCGGGCGGTGGACGTGAAACGGACGCGGGGCAAGACCTTCGTCGTCACCGACGGCGGTATGAACCACCACCTGACCGCGACGGGCAACATGGGCCAGGTCTTCCGCAAGTCCTACCCACTGCTGAACCTGACGCGCATGGGCGGGGTGCCCGAGGAAGGCGTCGCGGTGGCGGGCCCCTGCTGCACGCCGCTCGATATGTTCGGCTCCAACATCCCCCTCGCCGACCCCGAGGTCGGGGACCTCATCGGCGTCTTCTACAGCGGCGCCTACGGTTTCTCCGCTAGCAACCTCGGTTTCCTGAGCCACCCCGCCCCAGCCGAAGTGCTCCTCTGGCAGGGCGAGGCGCACCAGCTGCGCGCAGGAGGCAAGCCCGAGGACGTCCTCGACGGCCAGGAGCCGCTGGAGAGTTAGGCTTCAGCAAGTAACCTGAAGCCTTCTAGAAGCTAGGCCCGAGGTAGGTGCCGTCGATCTCCGCCACGGGCACCCTGGGGGTGGGGATCTTCTTCCCCTTGTCGTCTATAAGGGCACCGTACTCGGTCTCCCACTGGTCCTCGTAGTCGACCTTGCCGTCGTTCGTCCTCGTGTAGTACGTGACCCACTTGGAGGAGTCCTCTAACCTGTAGAGAGGCTCGGAAGACATCTCTACTTCCACCTTGTCAGGGACCGCGTAGACGTTGGCGTAGATGTAGCCGTCGCTCGAGACGTACTCTTCGAGCAGCACGTAGCCGTCGGTGGTGTTCTTGAACTGCATGTCCAGGTCGTCGGTCGTTCCTGGTCCACCGTACCACACCGTCGCGTCCATCCCGGGCCTTATGTAGGGCAACTGCGAGTAGTGGGGGCTGCGATCCGTAATCTCGAGGCCGGCGTAGAGAGCCGCGTTGTAGAGCGTCGAGGTAACCTGGCAGAGGCCGCCTCCCTCGTCCACGGTCTCGGCACCGTTCACGATGACGTGCGTCTGGTAGTAGTCGAGGTTGGCGACGTGCTCGAGCATCGAGAAGGTATCTCCCGGCGCTACGAACGTCCCGCTCACGGCGGCGGAGGCGATCTCGAGGTTCTTCACCCGGGTCTGGCCCTGGTCCGTGGTCGCCCGGTAGTTGGTCCTGTAGGAACCTTGCAACGTTGTCGGCTTCTTGGACTCGAGCTCGGCGGTGGTGTACGTCGGCTTGTCTACGCCGATGGGCACATCGTACTCACGCTTGCCATCGAAGAGGCCTGACTGTATCGCGCCGAGGAACTTGTCCGTCTCGACCCTCTGCCCCTCCTTGCTCTGCGTCGTGATGACGCCACCGTTGGAGCCGAATTCGTAGCGCGCCTCCACCGGCTTGACGTTCAGGTCCTCGTACACGTGGGCCAGGCGCTCCTCCATGCGAGCCCGGTTGAGGACGACATTTATCTCGCCGTCTTTCCTGGTTACGTCAAGCGACGAGCCTATGTCAGCCGGCGAGAGCGTCCAGGTCTTCCCTTCGGCGTGGAACACGAGCTGCTCCGAGACGGCCTTGCGGGCCTTCTCCGCTGCCGTCTCCGCCTCGGCGGTGATGATGTGTGGCTCGAGCACGTCGCCGACCAGCTCCGCCTGGCCGCTCATATCGTCGATGGCGCCGTTGACGCTGCCCATCGTGGCCGGGACGTCCAGCTTGTAGCCCTCGGCGGAGTCAGCGACCTCTACCTGCGAGCCCACGATCCTGACCGAGGCTTCCTTTGGCTCGTGGTTGATCTGAGAGGCGATCTCCTCCACCTCGGCCCGCGCCTTCCTGGACCGGTAGTCGACATCGGGAGGTACCTTCACCCCGATGACGAGCGCGCGGGCGCGCTGCCCGAGGCGCTCGGGGATGCTCCCCTCCCGGCCCACGGCGTAGGCCTTCTCTACGGTGGGGTCGACGTTGAAGGTAACGCCCATCTCCCTGGCTGTGCGGGTGAACCGCTCGGGGCCGGAAAACTCGATCTCTTTGAGCGCGCCTGTGGCCCGCTCCCGGACGAGCTGCTTCGCCTCGGTGGGCGTGCTGCCGCCGAGGGCGACGTTGCCGACCTCCACGCCGCGGTAGATCTTGCCAGAGTTCAGAAACTGGTCGACCGCGACCAGCACGGCGAGGACAGCGCAGGCGATGAGGATCGGCCCCACGATGCTGCGCCGCTTGCGGCCGAAGGACTTGGTGCCGCCGAAGCCGCTCGGTAAACCCCCGCCAACGTGGTTGCGTCCTTGCCTGTCACGCCGGTTTTTGAGACTCAATACCTGCCCTCCGCGGAATTCCGCTCTATGCGCGCTAGATCCGACGACCGCGTCTTCGGAGAGGCCCCCTCCTGCTGGCCACCGGCGCGAGGCTGTGGCCGCCACGGCGAAGTTGCGCCCCGAAAGCCTAACACGGACCCCCAGGGTCCGCCACCTTCTCGGGTGTGTGGCAGCTAACCGACCACAACATCTCGGGGAGAACCGGGTCTACTCGTCGGCTTCTTCGCCGCCCGGCTCCTCGAGGGCCACGGCCGGCGTCCCCAGAGAGCCGCCCTGACTCTGTATGAAGCGGCGCTCGGAGGTGTAGGCCTGCACCATCATCGCCAGTTCGAGTTTCTCGCGCTCGGCCGGGAGCGAGCCAGCCTCCTCCTGCCTGGCCAACTCCTCTCCCTCGATGCCGAGAGCCTCCTCCAGCTCGCCAATCCTGCGGCGCATCTTGAGCCGGCCGCCGGGGGTCAGGCGAAGGTAGGTCCTCTCCTCGGGTCCCTGCACAGGATAGACCCAGGCGCTCTTGAGCCAGGTCTGCAGGATCTCGTTTCTGAGCTGCCCTGTGTCTTTTAGCTCCATGACGCTCCAAGCTCTCTTCGTTGCGGCACACGTAATTTACCCGCTCAACCTACGAAACTCCACCGCTTCCGTCGCGTAATATTGGGTGGGATGACGACCGCGCCACAGGACCCCACGCCCGCGCCCTGGATGAGCCTCCAGGAGCGCCTCGCCGGCTACCTCGCGGCCCTGGCCCGAGGGCTCCCCGCGTCGGATTTCGCTCTCTCGGGCCGGGAAGGCGAGGAGCTCGGCAGGCTGCGCGTGTACGGGCGGCGAGGCGCGGACCTCGAAGCCGGGGTTATAACGGCGGCAATCGAGCGTGGTGCGGGTTCGCGCTACACGATGCTGGACAGCGACGGGAGGGTCATCCTGGAGGAGACCGCTGGATCGGGTGACGTCTCGGAGGTGAGGCGCGGGGACCGCGTCTACGAGGTCTGGCTCGCCCTCTTGCGCAACGCCGCCGTCGCCCGCTCCTCAGGCGGTGCTGAGGTGGCGCGCGTCGCCGGCGGCCTCACCAACCGGAGCTACGAGGCCTTCTTCGACGCCGGGGAGGAAGGGGCGCTGCCCCTGGCCGTATTCCTCCTCTACCGAATCATCGCGCTACGCCGCCGGGCTTTCCTTACGGGCACGGAGAGGGGCGGTGCCTCGAGCGCTTAGGGGAGCAACGTCCCAGAGAAGGAGAGATTGTGCACGAAGATCAGAACTACGGAAGGCTCTCGGACGACACGACGGGCGGGTCCTACCCCTCCGGCGGCTCGATGAGTCCACAGGACGAGCGCACCTGGTGCGTGCTGGCGCACCTGAGCGTGCTCGCGGGTCTCGTTGGTCTTATGCCGTTCGGCGCCCTCATCGTCTGGTTGCTCTTCAAAGACAGGTCGCAGCGGGTAGGCTTTCACGCCCTGCAAGCGCTCTGGTACCAGGTGGCCTGGCTTATCATCCTTGTCGCGGGCTGGTTCGTGACTTTCGTCCTGAGTTTCGTCCTGGTCGGGCTGCTTTTCATACCGGTGATGCTCGTCGCCTCCCTGGCGCCTTTCGTCCACGGGTGCTACGCGGCCTACAGGGTGAGCCAGGGCGAGGACTACCGTTACCCATTCATCGCCGACAGGATAGAAGGCGCCGGCAGGACCCTCTAAAGCTGCGGCTGGCGATAGTCCTCGGGGGTGGCGTAGACCGTGATCTTGGATCCCCGCGGCGCCAGGGTTCCGATGGCTGGATCCGTGGCCCACGTCACGCCGCGGCTGGCGTAGCCCTCCTGGTAGCCGTAGACGAACCTGACTTTAAAGCCCATTCCCACCAGGGTCTCCTCGGCGAAGTAGTCGTAGAAGGCCCGCACGTCCGGCACGCGGACGAGGTCGCGGCGGGCAGGCGCTGGCGACCTGGCGGAGTCTCGGGAGGCCGACTCCTCGGGCGCCGCCGGGGGTTCTCCGGCCTCTAGGGGCTCGGCCCGGCTCAGGGCATCCGACCCTCCGGACCGATCCAGCAACGGCAGCTTTGCGGGCCCCAGGCCGGAGGCAAGGGCGCCGCCGCCGGCCAGCGCCACCAGCACGACGAGCGTCGAGGCGAGCACGAGCCACCTGCGGCTCTTGCCCGAGCGAGGAACCTCGGCCGTCCTCTCGATCCTCGGGAGAGGCTCGACGTCTATGGCGTCGAGCATCGCGACCGCCGAGGGGAAGCGGTCGCTTGGATCCTTGGCCAGCGCCTTCAGGATGACCGCCTCCGTCCGAGGCGAAATCTTCGGGTTAAGCTTGCGCGGTGGCGTGGGATCTTCGTGGATGTGCTGCCGGGCGAGGGAACGTAAGCCGCCTGAGAAGGGCGGCCTGCCCGTGAGGCAGTGGTAGAGCAGGACGCCGACGGAGTAGATGTCGCTGCGCGGCGTCGCCTCCTTGCCCATTAGCTGCTCCGGGGCCATGTAGCGGGCGCTGCCCACGATCTCGCCCGGACTTCCAACCCCGTCTTCCTCTTCGACGATGCGGGCGATGCCGAAGTCGGCTACCTTGATGGTCCCTCCCGACGTTACCAGGATGTTGGACGGCTTTATGTCCCTGTGGATGACGCCCCGCCTGTGGGCGTAGGAGAGTGCCCTCAGGAGCTGCGCGGCCACCCTGTGGGCGAACTTCTCGTTGAGGGTTCCGCCGCGGTGCCCGGCGAGGAGCTTGCCGATGTCCCTGCCGGCGACGCATTCGGCCACGATGAATGGCACCTCGCCGTCATGGGAGATGTCGTAGACCTTGACGACGTTCTCGTGGTCGAGGCAGGCCATAGCCCGCGCCTCCTGCCTGAAGCGCTGGCGGAAGGAGGGCACCTCGGCGTAGCGCCTATGCAGCGTCTTGAGCGCGACGGTACGCCCGAGGATGGCGTCCTCTGCTTTGTAGACGACCGCCATCCCGCCGGAGCCCAGCGTGCTCTGTATCCTGTAACGTCCCCCCAGGAGGGTCCCGACCGAGGCTTCCAGCCCCTCACCACCTTCGACCGCGCGTGGCCTAGAATACAATTATATAGTCCCGAAGGCGCACCAGGTAAGCTCGCCGCTGTGCGAGCGTGATGGCGCCCAACATGATGGAGCCCACCGAAACCGGGCGCCACATGTTGTGTCCGGGTTCGGCGGCGAAACAGCTCGCCGGGGCGGGTCTAGTTGACTTCCCTGACCCAGGCGGCGACCCAACCGTTGTCGGACCTGATGTAGTCGCCCCGCCAGGAGACGCCCTTGAGCCGGTCGAAGAGCCTGGCGGCCTCGATGGCATCGAGGCCTATCTCCGCCCCCATCGCCTCCACTTCGCTCCGCCGGACGCGGACCGGACACTCTTTCAGCCTCGTCCTGATGACCTCGCGCATCTGGATCTGGCCCCGCCTGTCGGGAGTCCGGTACCTTCCCTCTCTGATCACCGATCTCCTTTCCTGGTACCTCTACTCAGTTTGCGCCCGGCTCCGGTGCAATACTGTCGTATAAAACACTCAACGTTTGTCGAGCGGCTCCGGGATCACTACCCCGGCAGGAGCAGGCCATCGTCTACCCGCCCTTCTTCCCGCGGCGGCCCATGAGCAGCGCGTAGCCAACGGGCACCACGAGAAGCGTGAGGAAGGTCGAGGTTATGAGGCCGCCAATCACGGGTATGGCCCCAGGCTGCTGGAGCTGAGAGCGCTCCCGCCGCCTCCAACGCCGAAGGCCAGCGGCGTGAGGGCGAAGATCGTCGCGAGAGCGGGAGGAGTTCTCGAGCACCACGATGGGGTCGTCCACTACCCGGCCTATGGCTATGGTGAGCCCTGCGAGCGTGATGATGTGACGTCTCCTGTCTATTTAAGACGCTTGATTTCTCGATTATTGAACTAGAGGTAGCTAGATTATCGAGGGCCCAAGATCTCGGATGACGAAGACCGGGTACGATCTAGGCGGTCGAAAGCTTCCTGGAGCGGAGGGCGTGGGTGGTCAAGCGGAGAAGTGTGCTGGCGGTCGCGGGGACGGTTGGCGGGCTCGCGGCTTTGAACGCGAGGCTGGAGCGCATTGGCGGGGCGTTATCGAACCCGCTCGGCGGCGAGACGAGCTACTACCGCTGGAGGGGTAGGGATCTCGCGTATGCGGTCGCCGGGGAGGGGGAACCGCTGCTGCTGGTGCATGGGATCTACGCCGGGGCCTCATCCCTCGAGTTTCGCACGAACTTCGCGGAGCTCTCGGAGAGCTTTCGAGTGTATGCATTGGACCTGTTAGGTTGCGGCCTTTCGGAGCGGCCCCGACGACGCTACGGGCCCGAGGACGTGAGGGCGCAGGTCGAGGATTTCGCGCGGGAGGAGATCGGGGAGGCGGCCCACCTCGTCGCGAGCTCGCTCTCCGGCGCTTTGAGCGTGCCTGCGCTGGTCGAGAGCCCACGGCTCTTCAAGAGGGCGGTCCTCATCTGTCCTACAGGGTATGGGAGCCTGGAGAGGTCCTCGGGCTATCCTGGGGATGCGATCTACGGTCTATTCCTCGCCCCGGTGCTCGGGGATACGCTCTACCATGCGATAGCCTCGCGGCGCGGCATTCGCTACTACCTCGAGAGGCTGGCATATCACGACCCGCGGCTCGTCACCGAAGAGCTGGTGGAGAGCTATTACCGTGTGGCACACCAGAAGGGGGCGAAGTACCTGCCGGCCGCCTTCGTCTCGGGCAAGCTCAACCTCGGGGTAGCGGAGTACTGGCCGAGGGTACCGCACCGGACCCTGATCTGCTGGGGGCAGGAGGCCAGGACTACGCCTGTCTCCGAGTTCGAGGAGTTCGTGCGTCGCAACCCCCGCAGCGAGCCTCGCGTCTTCAGGGACGCCGCCCTCCTCCCGCACGACGAGCGTGCGGAAGTATTCAACAGGGAGGTACGCGAGTTCCTCTCGCGCGTGCGGGGGTCCCGCCGAGCCTGAGAGCCCGGAACTGTGCTGCCAGAATGCGGGCTGAATATGCTACTCTTCATCGTCGGTGAAGCCCTCCTTCGACAGCAAAAAGGGAGACGTGAGGCGGGGCATCGTCCTCGCTGGCGCGGGGGTCTCCCTGTTCGTGTTCGTCATGTACTTGAGGACGCTTGCGCCGACCATACTCCCCTACGACTCGCCCGACCTGCTCGACGTGCCGATGCTCCAGATGCAAGTCTGCGTGCTCGGCATGACCCACCCGACGGGATATCCGTCGTACCTGATGCTCTCGCACCTCTTCACTTACCTGCCGTTCGGCGACTGCGCCTACCGCGCCAACGTCGCATCCGCAGTCTACGCGGCGCTGGCCGTGGCTGCGGTCTTCGCGGCCGGGTACCTGCTCAGCCGGCGGGTCCTGGGGGCCGCGGCAGCGGCCCTCGCCTTCGGGGTAGGGGACGCCCTGTGGTCCCAGGCCGTCATGGCCGAGGTATACACGTTAAACGCCCTGCTCGTGGCGCTCACCATCCTCGCCTTGCTCCTGTGGCGGGAGCGCCGGAGCGACCGATACCTCCTGCTCTCCGCTTTCCTGGTCGGGCTCTGCATGACCAACCACCTCACCAGCGGGCTGCTCCTGCCCGCGAGCGTGCTCTTCGTCGCTCTCGTGGACTGGCGCAAGCTCGTGGACGTGAAGCTGGTGCTCAAGGGGGTAGGGCTCTTCTTGCTGGGGCTCGCGCCGTACCTGTACCTCCCGATACGGTCGTCGATGGACCCGCCCTTCAAGGCTAACGACCCGACGACCTTCGAGCGTTTCTGGTATGTGGTCAGCGGAGGCAACCTGCGCGGCGGGTTCTTCGCCTTCGGGCCGGCGGAGCTGCCTGGCCGTGTGTTGTTCTTCCTTGGCCACCTGCTCGTCAACTTCGACCTCGGGCTGTTGGCCTTCGGTGTTGCCGGCTTCGTCGTCCTCTTCCTGCGGGACAGCGTGGTCGCCGTGTTCCTGGGCTTTCTGTACTTCGGCTGGCTCTTCCACGCCGTCGAGAACGACATCCCGGACATCCACCTGTACTTCATCCCTACCTACCTGGTGCTCTGCATCG
>JBJMIY010000225.1:0-2898 GCA_045806605.1 Rubrobacteraceae bacterium | reverse complement strand
GGGTGCACGTTGGTGTCCTCGCCGCGCGCGGTGCGCAGGGTGTTCAACCTCCTCGTCGGTATGTCCGACGGATAGACCGTGCTCTCCTGCGGGTCCTGTCCGTAGGCGAGCGGCGCGAAGATGGTGAGCTTCTTGAACGGTTCCATCTCGAGGCCTAGCGCCTCGTACATCTCCCTGTCCTCGGGCGGGAGGCCCTTCTGGTCCGCCTTCTCGTAGCGGGCGGCTAGCTCGGGGTCCTCTGCTGGATCGACGTAAACGGGCTTGTCCAGGTAGAGGAGGTCAGCGCCCTTCACGTTGAACATGAGGGCTGCGACTTTCCTGTCCTTCGCGGTCTGGAAGATGCTCGAGATGGTGAACAGGGCGTGGCTTGTCTTGGTCGAGAGCCCGCTCATGCCCGTGATGTTCAGGTGGCCCGCCTCGGGACCCATCAGGTAGTCGGCGTCGGCGTAGAGGGGCGTGCGCTGCGGGGCGCCGTTCGTCTCATTGCCGTTCTCGTGCAGGAGCATGGGGATCTTGGTTCCCGAGAACTCCTCGGCGCCGAGGGCGAACTCGATGGCTGCGCTCGTCGCGAAGTAGACGGGCCCGCTCTTGACCGGGCGCTTGCTCTTCTTGCGCTCTTCGCGGTGCCTGGTGGCAAGCACGCGGGCGCGGAAGACCAGTATCTCTACCCTCTCTGAGAGGGCCGGCAGAGACGGGTCGCCGTCGAAGGCGTAGAAGTCGTCGAGGAAGGACTGCAGGTCCGAGTAGCGGCGCGGGTCGTCGAGGACCGCGATGGCGGTGGCGTCCTCGGACTCGGCGGCGACGATGTGCCCGATGTCCAGACTCTGGGCCGCATCGGTCTCGGCCGTCCAGAAGTAGAACTCGTGAGCTGTCGCGGGGTGCTCCTCGCTGGTTACGACCCGCCCGATAGGGCCGGAGGCGGTGTCCAGGTAGTCCGGGTGCAGCATCTAGTTCCTCCCGTTCGCTGCGAGTTGCCGCTCCAGCCTCGCGTACGCTCTCTCGGAGCCCTGCACGAGGGGCTTGAGGATCTTCTCCACGTAGTGGATGGGGTAGATCATGGCCGGCCAACGCGGGTCGGGCTTCGCCAGCGGGGCGCGCTCTGCCAGGATCCAGCGCGAGATCTCATCTATCTGATCCGGATCCGTGTCCCGCGGCGCCTCTACCCGCATCAACGAGCCCAGAGCGTCCGCCCCGCGCTGCGGCGGCCACATCCGCAAATACCAGGACGTTCTGTGATCTCCTGGACTACGCCTGAGCTGCCAGTCCGGGACGAAGCTGCTCGTGCGCATCCCCGGCTCCAGATCAAGCAGCATCCCGACATCCTTGCCGACGAACTCGGGACGGGCCACGCTCTTTATGAGGCCTATGGCGCGCCGGTTCGACTCCCTGATGTCTTGTAGCTGTCCGTCTACAGCGATCCAGGCGTCGGGGTCCTGTAGCGTCCGGTCGTCTCCTTCCCATTGCCGGAGCATTCCCCCCTCCAGCCGCTCCCTGAGGGCCCTGACCCTCACACGGGCCCGCTCTCTCATACCGACGTAGTCCGAGGGGTCCGCCTCGGCTATATACTGCGCGGAGTCGAGTATCAAGTGCGGGGTGGAGGGGACCTCGTCCGGGCCGAGCTCCGAGAACCCCGCCTCTTGCAGGAGGGCCCAGAACGCCTCGACCGCTGCGTCTCCGGCGCTGCGGGGCAGTATCACGGCTTGCACCACGACAGGCGGGCTCTCCAGCGGCATGCGCGAGAAGCGCCTCTCGCAGCGGTTGACGATCGCGGCCGCTACTGTCGCGACGATGACAGGAGCCATCTCTATGCGGCCGATCTCACGCGAGCTCTGCACGCCATCGAGGAAGTAGCAAAGCCGCGAAGTGCCGTCGTGACTGCCGGGATCCCGAGGTCCCGGAGGGGTCTCCAGGTGGTGCGGACGCCCTGCGGGCATCTGCTCTTCTTCATCCGAGGGGTGACGGCCGAACTGCTGGGCCTCCAGGTCGCAGGATCCCGCGCCGGCGGTTACATAGATGCCCTTGCGCTCGGCCTCGGTGAGGGCCTTGCTTATCTTCGCTACGAAATCGTTAGCCGTACTCCCCATCAGCATTGGTAACAGAGTATACGCGGATAGCTGGAAAGAAACTATGCCTATTCTTCAGGTGCAGGTACAGGCAATTCGAACTGCCTCTCGGCGAGGCCGACGGCGGCCCTGAAGCTGCGGCGCTCCTCTGGGGTCTCCGTGTAGGCGTCGCGGGCCATCTTGAGCACCTTCTTGGCCTCGCCCCGCTGCTCATCGGCGTTGGGAACCTCCTTGGAGAAGGCGTAGGTGAGATCGCCTTCCTCCGTGTAGTAGAAGTGGACGAAGATGCTCTTCTGGCGGCCGAGGCCGGAGAGCGCGGCATCACCGGATACCTGCGAGACGTCGAGGAGGGTGCCGGCCGAGAGGTCCCGCTCCCTGTCTTCGGGGTAGACGGAGAAGGCGAGGCGGACGACGGGACCGTAGAAGGTCTTGTAGAACTCGAGCCGGCGCACGACGCGGGCCGGCCCGCGGACCGCGTCAATGGCCTCCCTCTCTGCGGCGGCGATTATGTGGCCCTGAGGAGGACGCATCGAGTCGCGGCCGCGGGTGGAGATCACCCGCGCCTGCACGCCCCGCGAAGCGACGGCGACCGCGATGTTGTGCCGCACGCGCTCCGGAAGGTCGAGCCCCTGGGGTCTCTCCATCAGCCGCCGAACTTCTCGAAGAAGCGGGCGAAGTAGCTTATCGCTTCGTAGTAGTCGTCGAGCCTCACCCACTCGTTGGGCGAGTGGAGGCGGCTGTCGGTGTTCGCGACGCTCCCCGTCATGATAGTCGGTATCCCGAGCTCCGTGGCGATAAGCGAGGTTGGCCCGCTACCCCCGATCGTGGGGTAGAC
>JBJMIY010000224.1:0-6087 GCA_045806605.1 Rubrobacteraceae bacterium | reverse complement strand
TGGCATCGGGCCAGACCATGTTGGAGGGCTGGCACTCGCTCGGACGTGGAGCGACCTACTATTTCATCGTCTACCTGTTCCTCGTGACCTTCGTCTTCGGGGCGGCGGTGACCTCGACCGCCGCGCTGGCTGTTGACGCCGCCTTCCCCGACGTGCTGCCGCTCTGGCTGTGGGCCGCTCTGCACGGCGTTGCGGCCTTCGTGATCGTCGGCGTTGGCCGCTACGAGTTCTTCGAGCGTATCATGAAGGGCTTCGCCGGCCTCAAGTTCGGCGCTGTGGTGCTGCTGGCGATCCTGCTGGCCCCGAACTTCAGCGAGCTCGCCCTCGGCTTCATCCCGCGCATACCGGATGGCGCGCTCATCAACGTCCTGGCCATCATAGGCGGCGTGGGCGGGACCTACTCGCTGGCCGCCTACGCGTACTGGGCGCGCGAGCGCGGCTGGAGCAACCCGTCCTGGATCCCCATGATGCGGACCGACGTGACGATAGGCTACTTGCTGACCGCTCTGTTCATGGTTGCTATGCTCGTCATCGGGGCGGAGCTGCTATACGGTACAGGTACCTCCATCAGCGACAGCGAGGGCCTCGTGGCGCTCGTAGACCCCCTGGAGGACCGCTTCGGCCTCCTGGCGCGCTGGGTCTTCCTCATCGGCTTCTGGGCCGTCGCCACCGGAGCCATGATCGGGGCCTGGAACGGCGGCGCCCACCTCTTCGCCGACTCCATCAGGACCATCCGCGAAGTGCCCGACGAGCAAGCGGCAGACTACCTTTCGGAGAGGAGTCCATACTTCCGCGGGTTCCTGGCCTGGATGACCTTCCCGCCGATGGTCCTGCTCGCCTTCGGAGAGCCGATAGCGCTGGTGATCGTCTACGCCTCCCTCGGCGCCCTGTTCCTGCCGTTCCTCGCGATCACACTGCTTCTGCTCCTGAACTCCAACCGCGTCGCTCCCGAGTATCGTAACCGGATCGTCTCTAACGTCTTCCTCGTAGCCTCGGTCATCCCGTTTGTCGTCGTCGGCGTGCAGGAGGTTCTGGGTAGCCTCTGAGATAGGACCTCGGGGAGCACGTCGTCCGCGTGCTCCCCACCCCCGCACCCCATCTCTTAACGAAATTTAACACCGTCTTAAACGAATCTTCGAAATAACCGTTTCCGCGAGCGCCAGATGTGGGTAGTATGTTTGTCAACGTTTCCGGGCTGCTTCGCTCCCGGTCCTCGACCTGAGCGTGGCCTGCAACGCTTCTACCGCGACGTTCTGTCGCACCGATTACGGTTTACGTAGTGCTGTATTACTTTGAGCGAACGTAAGGGGAAGGTGAGCAACTTTGCGCAGGTCTGCGGGATCTACGATAGATCCGGGGGTGTTCTGGGTCTCTTTAGGCATCTCCCTGCTCTTCGTGGTGTGGGGCGTGTTCTTCACGGACAACCTCTCGGCTGTCGCATCGGCTGTATTGGGGTTCCTCATAGACACATTAGGTTGGGTCTTCATACTGGCTACGTTTGCGTTCTTGCTCTTCGTGGGCTTCCTGGCGTTTTCGCGATACGGCAGGATCAAGCTCGGCAACGACGACGATGAGCCCGAGTTCAAGACGTCGTCCTGGGTAGCGATGATGTTCAGCGTGGGGATGGGGATAGGGCTCATGTTCTACGGGGTGGCCGAGCCGATCTCCCACTTCTCCGCTCCACCGCACGGGCTGGCGAAGGCCAACACGGAGGAGGCCGCCAGGCTAGCGATGGAGTACTCCTACTTCCACTGGGCTCTGCACCCGTGGGCGATCTACGCCGTTGTCGGTCTGTCGCTGGCCTACTTCACGTTCCGCAAGGGGAAGAAGAACCTCATTAGCTCCGCGTTCTATCCGATACTGGGCGACAGGGTAGATGGTCCCGTGGGCAAGGCGATAGACACTCTGGCGATCTTCGCCACCCTGTTCGGAACGGCTACTTCTCTAGGGCTCGGGGCGTTGCAGATCAACGGCGGACTCAACTACCTGTGGGGTGCCATCCCGAACAGCAACGGCTGGGCGATCGGGATAATCGTGGTCATGACGGTACTGTTCATCCTCTCTGCAGTGTCCGGGGTACACCGTGGGATCCAGTGGCTAAGCAACATCAACATGGTTCTGGCCGTGCTGCTCGTGGTCTTCCTGGTCATCGTGGGCCCGACGGTCTTCATCCTCAACACCTTCACCGAGTCGATCGGCGGCTACTTCAGCACCCTCGTCCCGATGAGCTTCAGGACGGCCGCCTTCGGCGACGCCGACTGGCTGGCGACCTGGACGATCTTCTACTGGGCGTGGTGGATCTCCTGGACGCCCTTCGTCGGGACGTTTATAGCCAGGATCTCCAGGGGTCGGACCATAAGGGAGTTCGTCCTCGGGGTGCTCGTCGCTCCCAGCGTCGTCACCTTCGTGTGGTTCGCGGTCTTCGGAGGGACAGCCATAAACCTGGAGCTCTCGGGCTCCGCCGGCATCGTGGACGCTGTCTCTGAGAGCCCGGCCGTGGCGCTCTTCGCCACCCTGAACGAGTTCCCGCTGGCCGGGATCACGTCGCTCCTGGCGATCCTGCTGGTCGCCATCTTCTTTATCAGCGGGGCTGACGCGGGAGCGGTAGTGATGGGCATGCTTTCCTCCCGCGGAACCCTGGAGCCTAGCAAGGCTGTGGTAGCCATCTGGGGCGCTCTGGCCGGAGCCGCGGCGGCGATATGCCTGCTCTCCGGCGGTCTCGAGGGGTTGCAGCAGGCGGCCATCATCTCCGCTGCGCCGTTCGTACTGGTCATGATCTGCATGTGCTACTCGCTCTTCAAAGAGCTGCGCGCGGAGAGGGTCGCTCGTCCCGCGCCGGAGCCGGAGCGCGCGGCGGGCCGCATGACGGGAGCGCCCGCGCCCCAGCAGAGCAGCAGCCTGGAGCGCGAAGCCGGTGGATAGCGAAGCGAGCGCACGACAGACGGATCTGTGCCTGCACGAGCTCTTCGAGGAACAGGCGCGGCGTTCCCCGTCGGCGCCAGCCATAGAGGATACGCGCACCAGGCTTACCTACGAGGAACTCGACCGGAGGGCGGACCTCCTCGCCTCTTACCTCAGGGAGGCCGGGGTCCGTCCCGGCGAGCTCGTTGGCGTCTACATGGAGCGGCGCGTTGAGTACGTCGTCGCGTGCCTCGCGGCCCTCAAAGCGGGGGGCGCATACCTCATCCTGGAGCTGGCCTACCCGCCCCCGCTGCTACATGACGTCATCGCGGACGCCGGGCCAAGGGTCGTCCTGACGCAGGAGCGTTACGCGCAGAACCTGAGGGAGGATACGGAACGCCTCTGTATGGACGAGGGTTGGGAAGAGGAGATCGAGGCCCCGGAGAGCGAGGATCTGCCCTCCGTTGGTCAAGAGAACCTGGCTTTCGTGTCGTACTCGTCGGGGACCACGGGCAAGCCGAAAGGCATCGCGAACTCTCACAGGGCGGCGGTTCGCTCGTACCTGTGGCGCTTCGGGCTCAGCGACTACGGTCCGGGGGACAGGGTGGGGTGCAACGTCTTCTTCATCTGGGAGATGCTGCGGCCGCTGCTGCGCGGCGCGACCACCGTGGTCATCCCCGACGACGTCATCTACGATCCGGGTGCCCTGATCCGCTTCCTGGAAGAGTACCGGATCTCCGAGACACTCATAACCCCGTCCCTGCTCGAGACGGTGCTCGACGCGAGCGGACCGGACCTCGCAGAGAGATTGTCTTCCCTCAGGGTTCTGTGGCTCAACGGCGAGGTAGTCACCCGCCCCCTGGCGCGGCGCGCCCTGAGCCTGCTCCCCGAGACCCGCGTGCTCAACGTGTACAGTTGCAGCGAGACGCACGAGGTGGCTGCCGGCGACCTGCGGGAGCTCGCCGAGAGCCCCCATTCGACGTACTGCCCCGTGGGGCGTCCGATGGACCCGGACCGCCTCTACATCCTCGACGATGAGGTGAGCAAGGTGCCGGAAGGAGAGACAGGGGAGCTCTTCGTCGGCGGCGACTGCCTCGCGCGCGGCTACGTCAACCTGCCGGAGAAGACGGAGGAGAGCTTCCCCGCCGATCCCTTCTCTCCGGTCGAAGGGGCCAGGATGTACCGCACGGGGGACAGGGCGCGGATCCTGCCCGACGGCAACCTCGAGATCCTGGGCCGCACGGACTTCATGGTGAAGATCCGGGGCTACAGCGTCGAGCTGGGAGCGGTGGAGGCCGCGATCGAGGACAACCTCGCGGTCAGGGCCTGCGTCGTGGTCGCCGATGGGGAAGAGGGCGCGGACAAGCGCCTCGTCGCCTATCTGGTCCCCGCTTCCGAAGACGAGCGCGGAGAGCGCTACGCCGGATGGAACCTCGACCCGAAGACGGGACGAAGCTCGGAGATCCGGCGCCACTTGCAGGATAGCCTCCCGCACTACGCCATACCCGCGACCTTCGTGAAGGTAGAGGCGCTCCCGCTGCACGACGTCTCCGGCAAGGTGGACCGCCAGCGGCTGCCCGAGCCCCCCGAGCGCGTTACCAAGGCCCCCGAACCGGATGAGCCGGTCCGCAAGCTCTCCGCGGACGCGCCCCGGTCCGAGAAGGAGGATCTCCTCGCGCGGGCCTGGGAGGACGTCCTTCGCCTGGAGCGGGGCGAGGTGCGGCGCGACGACAACTTCTTCGACCTCGGCGGGCACTCCCTCGTCGCGGCGCAGCTCTCGAGCCGCGTCGAGGAGGCTTTCGGCGTACACGTTTCGATGGGCGCCTTCCTCGAAGACCCAACGGTCGAAGGGCTGTGCGACAGGATCGAAGCTCTCCAGCGCGACGGAGACGAAAGGCCGTCGCGGCCGGACCTGCGCGCCGAGGCAGTCCTTGACCCGGACATAGCTCCGGAGGGAGAGGCCGATCCCACCTCCCTGCGCGACGCCCGTGGCGTCTTCCTTACCGGCGCGACCGGCTTTCTGGGGGCGTTCCTCCTCGACGAGCTGATCCGGCGGACGGAGGCCGAGGTCCACTGCCTCGTGCGTCCTCGCGAAGACTCCGATCCCATGACCCCCATCCGCGACAACCTGCGGCGCTACGGCCTGGCTAGCTCCGAGGAGGAGCTTCATCGCGTCGTCCCTGTGGCGGGTGACCTCGGGGAGCCATTGTTCGGCATGACGCGGGAGGCTTTCGGCGAGCTGGCGCGCGAGGTAGACGTGGTTATCCACGCCGGCGCCGTCGTAAACCTGGTCTATCCCTATCAGGCGCTCGCGCCGGCTAACGTGGGCGGGACCCGCGAGGTCCTGCGCCTGGCATGCCTGCGCGGGGCCAGGCCGGTGCACTTCGTCTCGACGAACGGGATCTTCCCTCCCGGCGAACGGTTGTGGATGGAGGACGCCGACCTCGACGCCCTGGCTGACGCTCGCGAGGACGGCTATGGGCAGTCCAAGTGGGTCGCGGAGAAGCTGGTGTGGGAGGCCGCCGGGCGCGGGCTGCCGGTCCGCGTGTTCCGCCCGGGGAACATCTCGGGTCACAGCGCCTCGGGCGCATCCAACCCCAGGGACTTCCTCGGCGCGCTCATCGCCGGGTCGCTCCGCGCCGGGTCGGCCCCCGAGATCGAGGGCTGGCGCATGGAGATGACGCCCGTGGACTTCGTCGCCAGGACGGTCTGCCAAATCGCCGACGAGCCGGGCGCACCCGGACGCGTGTTCCATCTCGCCAACCCGGACCCCGTACCGGCCTCGGAAGTCTTCTCGTGGCTCGCAGAGTTGGGCTACGATATCGAGTATCTCCCTTACCCCGAGTGGTTGGAGACGCGGCGCGAAGTGTCGCAGCATGAAGACGACGACGTCGTCGTCGGCGTACTGGGCGGAGCGGCAGCCGGGGAGCACGAGATCCGGGACGCCAATACCTACGACGACCGCAACACGCGGCGGGCTCTTGCGGGCAGCGGCATCGAGCGTCCCGCTATCGACGCCGCGCTGCTCGGGAGATACGCGCGGTGCTTCGCCGAGCAGGGTTGGACCCGGACTCCCCCGGCGCTCTCCGGCGGGCGCCGAACTCCTGCGTGACCCGCGAGCTCTTGCAAGACAGGGTCGCGGTGGTGACCGGAGCCTCGAGCGGCATCGGTGCGGCCGTGGCCCGC
>JBJMIY010000223.1:0-10191 GCA_045806605.1 Rubrobacteraceae bacterium | reverse complement strand
GGTATCCCCAGGGTCTCCAGCAGCGCCTGCACCGTCCCGTCCTCGCCGCCGGGGCCGTGCAGGCAGATGAAGGCCGCTTCAGGCCCGAGCTCCATGAGCGTCCCTGTGGTCGTCTCCTCGATATCGAGGGGGTGGACCTCGTGGCCGAGGCGCTCCAGGGCGTGCTGGACACGCCGCCCCGTTACGAAGGAGACGTCCCGCTCCATCGAGGTGCCGCCGCGCAGGACGGCCACGCGAGCCATACCCTACCCTTCTGTGCCGGCGGCGAAGCTGGCGGAGCGGGAGCTTCTCCTCGCGCCACGTTGCGAGCCGCGCTCCAGGTCGCTTCTGAGCTCCATGCGCTCGCGCACGACCTCGGAGAGCAGCTCGATGCCGCGCCTTATCCGCTCGGGCTCGACGAAGGAGAAGTTGAGTCTCATGTGGTTCTTGCCCGCCCCGCCGGCGTAGAAGCCCTCGCCCGGCACGTAGGCGACGTTGCGCGCGATGGCCCTCGGCAGCATCGCCGTGGCGTCAAGGTAAGAAGGCAGGGTTGCCCACACGAAGAGCCCGCCCTCGGGGTGCGTCCAGTGGACCTCTTTCGGCATGAACTCCGCAAGCGAGTCGAGCATCGCGTCGCGGCGCTCCCTGTACATGTTGGTGAGGCGACCGACGTAAGAGCGCCAGTCGGCGTTCTGGAAGTAGGAGCAGATCATCATCTGCGAGAGGTTCGAGGAGCAGAGGTCGGCGCCCTGCTTGCCGACGTTGATCTTGTGCAGGATCCCCGGCTGGGCGTGAACCCAACCAAGGCGTACGCCCGGCGCGAATATCTTCGAGAACGTCCCCAGATACACCATCCGGTCGACGACTCCTTCTTGCTCCTGCTCGAGCGCAGCGAGGGTGGGGAGCGGCTCGCCCTCGAAGCGGAGCATCCCATAGGGGTTGTCCTCCACGACGACCAGGTCGAACTCGCGCGCTATCTCGAGCAGCTCGCGCCTGCGCTCGGTCACGAGCGTCACCCCTGCGGGGTTCTGGAAGTTGGGGACTGTGTAGATGAACTTCACGTGGAGGCCCTGCTTGCGGGCTTTGTTCAGCATCTCACGGGCTGCGACCGGGATCATGCCCGCCCTGTCCATGGGGACGTGCGCGATGCGCGGCCTGTAGGCGGCGAAGGCGTTCAATGCGCCAGCGTAAGTCGGACCCTCGCACATGATGGCATCTCCCTCGTCGAGGAAGACCTTGGCGATGAGGTCGAGCCCCTGCTGGGCGCCGGTGGTGACGAAGACATCCTCCTGCCTGGCCGGGGTGCCCTCCGCGGCCATCACGTCCACTATGACGTACTTTATGGCCTCGAGACCCGATGTAGGACCGTACTGCAGCGCCTGGGCGGTATCCTGGGCGATGCTGCCCGAGATCTCCCGGAACGCCTCCTCGCCGAAGGCCCGGGTGTCGGGAAAGCCGCCGGCTAGCGAGATGATGCCTGGCCGGGACAACGTAGCCATGAGGTCGCGGGTGGCAGCGGTCTTCATGCCTTTGACCCGCTCCGAGTAGAGGAAGTCGAAGCGGTCGAGGTCTACGAGCGGCACCTACACACCCCCATCGTTTACGAAGGTCTCGACGTTATCCCATCCCAGCCCCTCGGCGAGTACCTGCCAGAGCTCCGGCGCCATCTCGAAGCGGCTCGTGCTGCAGCGCCGGCCCCGGACGGAGAGGGCCTTGAGGTTGTCGTCGCCGGCGGCCAGGGCCTGCTCGCTGGCTACGGCCCCGATCGCGTACGCCTGCTCGACGAGGCGGTCGCCCGCGAGGCAGGCCCCGATCCGGCCCATCAGCTCACGCTCGACCACGGGGACGAAGAGGTAGCCGGTCGTCACGGCGAGGAGCCCTCCGGGCCGGAGCACGAGATCGTAATCGAGCCCCGGCTCGCCGGCCCCCACACCTTCGAGAGCGATCTCGAAGGCCTGCATTGCGGCGTGGGCTTTGAGCTTCTCTCTGAGGTCGTACAGCTCCTCGAGCTCCGCTGCGTCCGGCTCTTCTGAGGCTTCGACGCTCATCAGGACGTGTTCCCAGACCTCCCTGGGGAATACGATGCGTAAGCGCCCGGCGTTGGCCGAGAGCCTGAGCTCGCTCTCCCGCACCTCCAGCCCATCCAGGCTCTCCACCCGAACCTCTTGCATGGGAGCGACTGTATCATAAAGAGCACATGGGTTGTAGACTTCCGCGCCATGAGAGCCGTCTTCGTGACCACCAACGAGGACAAGCGCCGCGAGGCGCAGAGGATACTTGGGGTCGAGCTCGTAGACGCCGCCCTGGATCCTCAGGATGTCCCCGAGATACAGGCCCTCGACTTCGCAGAGGTCGCCGTCCACAAAGCGCGGGCTGCCCGTGAGGCCCTTGGCTTCCCGCCTTATGCGGTCCTCGTCGAGGACTCTGGGCTCGTCATCGGGGCCTGGAACGGCCTGCCGGGTGCGCTGACCAAGTGGTTCCTCGCGAGCGTCGGCAACGAGGGCATCCTGACGATGCTCTCCGGCGAGGACCGCTCGGCGCGCGCCGTCTGCGCGGTCGCGGTCGCGGACGCGGGGGCGGAGGTGCGTGTCTTCAGGGGAGAGGTCGAGGGGGAGATCTCGCCCGAGCCGAGGGGAGAGGGTGGGTTCGGGTGGGACCCGATCTTCGTCCCGAAAGGGAGCCATCTCACGTACGCCGAGATGGGTGAGAACAAGCATGAAGACTCGCACAGGGCGAGGGCCTTCCGGCAGGTCCGCGGGTGGTTGGAGGAGCAGGATAGACGAGAAGTCTGACGAGCGCGCATACATCTGGGCGAAACGGGCAATAAAATACACGTACGAGACGGCGAAGAGTGCTATTCTGTTCGTCGTTCGTTGGGTTGTAGGGCGAGGTGGGAAGGGGCCGTTTATGTCGGCAGAGAACGGGCACCCGGAAAACGGGGACGCGCAAGCCCGTGACGAGGGCGCTGTAGCCACGGGCACGGATCGTCTCGTGGACCTCTACCGCAAGATGGTGCTGATCCGGGCGTTCGAAGAGGCTACCCAGAGGGGTTTCCGTCAGGGCAAGATCGGGGGCTACCTCCACGTCTACATCGGTCAGGAGGCTGTGGCGACCGGGTTCCTCGAGGCCTTCAAGGAAGGCGACAACGTTATAACCGCCTACCGGGACCACGCGCACGCGCTCCTGCTGGGTAGTGATCCCAAGAACGTCATGGCCGAGCTCTATGGTAAGGGAACGGGCATCGTCAAGGGCAAGGGTGGCTCGATGCACCTCTTCGATGTCGAGAGGGGCCTCATGGGCGGCTACGGGATCGTAGGCGGCCACATACCTCCGGGGGTTGGCCTCGCCTACGCGATGAGGTACCACGAGACGGACAACATCACGCAGCTCTATCTCGGGGACGGCGCGATGAGCACGGGCGCCTTCCACGAGGCCGCCAACCTCTCGGGGCTATGGGGCAAGGACGGCATGAACCCGTGCCTCTTCATAGTGGAGAACAACCAGTACGGGATGGGCACGAGCGTGGAGCGTACTACCGCGATGACGGACCTCGCCGCCAAGTTCGACGCCTACGGCATAGAGAACGAGAAGGTGGACGGGATGGACCTCGAAACGGTCATCGAGGTGGCTGAGAGGACGGCCGAGCAGGTAAGGGAGAGCGGCAAACCGTACGCCGTCGAAGCGCTGACCTACAGGACTGCTCCCCACGGTGCGGCGGACTTCTTCGAGAAATACCGCACCAAAGAAGAGATCGAAGAGTGGCGCCAGCGCGACCCGATCGGGTTGCTGGAGAAGAAGCTCCTGGAGAGAGGAGCATTAGACGACGAGAAGCTCGAGGAGATAAAAGCCGAGGCCAAGGAGACGGTTCAGGAGGCGGTCAAGTTCGCCGAGGAGAGTGAGGAGCCCCCGATCGAAGAGCTCTACACCGACGTCTACGCTGGTGAAGACGAGTACCTGGGGGAGAAGTAATGGCCGAGACCAAGACCTACCGCGAGGCCCTGCGCGAGGCCATGGTCATGGAGATGGACCGCGACGAGAACGTCGTGTTGATGGGCGAGGACATCGGCGTCTACGGCGGGACCCACCTCATCACCGACGGGCTCATCGACCAGTACGGTCCTAAAAGAGTCATAGATACCCCCATCTCCGAGCTCGGCTTCACCGGGGCGGCAGTCGGCATGGCGTTCCAGGGCATGAGACCCATAGTGGAGATGATGACCTGGAACTTCTCGTTCCTCGCTGCGGACCAGATCATCCAGAACGCCGCCAAGGTGCGCTACTTCTCAGGGGGCCAGGTGGAGGTGCCCATGGTGATCCGCGGCCCCAACGGCGGCGGCGTCCAGCTCAGTGCGCAGCACACCCACAGCCTCGAGAACCTCTACGGCCACTTCCCCGGCCTCAAAGTCGTCTCCCCCGTTACGCCCAACGACGTGAAGGGAATGATGCTCACGGCCGTGAGGGATCCCAACCCGGTCATCTTCCTCGAGGCAGGCGCCCTCTACGGCACCAAGGGCGAAGTAGAGGAGGGAGACAACGCCATCCCCTTCGGAAAGGCGAGGATAGCGCGCGAGGGCTCGGACGTTACGCTCGTCGCCTACGGGCGGCAGGTGAACCTGTGCCTGAGGGCCGCCGACACGCTCGAAGAGGAAGACGGCGTCAGCGCCGAGGTCATAGACCTCAGGTCCATCCGGCCTTTCGACGAGGACGCCGTCGTCGAGTCGGTCGAGAAGACACACCGGGCCGTGGCGGTGCAGGAGCAGTGGCGGTGGTTCGGGGTAGCGAGCGAGGTGGCGGCGATCATCCAGGACAGGGCGTTCGACTACCTGGACGCCCCGGTGCAGCGGGTTAGCGGAGCGGAGGTTCCTGCGCCGTACGCGCGGAACCTTGAGCTTGCTGCCTTCCCGAGCGAGAAGCAGGTGGCTAACGCGGCACGCAGGGTGCTCTACATGGAGGAGAAGTAAGTTGCCGGAAGTGATCATGCCCAAGATGGGCGATGCGATGGAGGAGGGCACCCTCGTCAAGTGGCTCAAGAGCGAGGGTGACGAGGTTTCCGAGGGCGACCCGATAGCCGAGATCGAGACCGACAAGGTGACGCTGGAGCTCGAAGCCGAAGACTCCGGCACGCTCGCCCAGCTCATCGCCGACGAGGGCCAGGATATCCCCGTGGGCGAGGCGATAGCCTTTATCGCCGGCGAGGGCGAGGAGGTGCCGGAGCGGGCCGCCGGCGGCGGAGCCGAAGAAGCCGAGGAAGAGGGCGGCGAGGGCGAAGCCCAGGCCCAGACCGCCACGGAGACCGAGGCGCCCGAGGAAGAAGGTGGAGAAGAGGCTGCCGCTCAGGCCGACGGTCGTACGGACGGCCACTTCCGAGCCTCTCCGATAGTGAGGCGCCTGGCCCAGGAGAACAACCTGGACCTCTCCCGGATAGAGGGTTCGGGACCGGCCGGTCGCATCGTCGAACGCGACGTGCGGGCGGCAATGGAGAGCGGCACAGCCCAGAAGACCGACGGGAAGGCCGAAGTCGAGGCTCCGGAACGGGAGGCCGCACCGCAGGTGGCTGCCGCGCCCGAACCGACCCGGGCGCCGGGGACCGAGCTCGTCGAACCGAGCCGGATGCGCCGGGTCATCGGCGAGCGGATGACGCAGTCCAAGCAGCAGGTCCCCCACTACTACGCGACCGTCGAGGTCGAGATGAACGACCTGCTGGCGTTGCGCAAGCAGCTCAACGAGCAGCTCGAGGAGCAGGGGATCAAGCTCTCGATCAACGACTTCGTGATGAAGGCCGTCGCGCTGGCCCTCAAGGACTTCCCGAACCTCAACGCTCTGTGGACCTCCGAGGGCATCGAGCTGCACCAGCAGGTGGACCTGGCGATGGCTGTCGCGCTCGAGGAGGGTCTCATAACCCCCGTCATCAGGGACGCGGCCAACAAGACCCTCTCCGCTATCTCCTCAGCCTCGAAGGACCTGGCCAAGCGCGCCCGCGAGGGAGCGTTGAAGCCCGAGGAGTACCAGGGGGGCACGGTCACCGTCTCCAACATGGGCATGTTCGGCGTCGAGAGCTTCGCCGCCATCATCAACCCGCCGCAGGCCGCGATAGTCGCCGTGAGCAGCATCATGCAGCGTGCCATGTTCAAGGATGACGAAGTCGTGCCGGTGAGCATAATGAAGCTCACCCTCTCTGCGGACCACAGGATCTCCAACGGCGCCGAAGGAGCCCAGTACCTGGCCGAGGTCAAGCGTCTCCTCGAGCGCCCGATGACGCTCGTGGTCTGAGGCCAGTTAGCCCTTCAACCGTCAGCAAGGCGCCCCCGGCTCTCGCCGGGGGCGTTTTTAGTGATTCTCGAATTGGTGATCCTGGCAATAACTCGGGATAGCCCAAGCCTCCAGAACAAAAGCTGAAATGCTCACCTCCTTCACTTCCTTTTCTTGCGCTTCTTTCTTCTTTTTCTCTTGCCCGACGGTCTGTTCCCGCTGGCGCTCTGTGAAGGTTGAGGATCGGGCTCAGTCCTGGTCTTCTCTTCATCCGGGTGCGCGAGGTCTTCGGCAGGATCCTTCTTGGGCGAGCGATGGTAGATGAGGTAGTTCTGGACGAAGGTTATGGTGTTCGAAGTGATCCAGTAGACGAACAGAGCTGCGGGGAAGCGCATCAGGAACAGGCCGAAGGCGATGGGCATGATGCGCATGAGCTGCTTCTGCTGGGGAGCGGTGCGCCTGATGGTGAGCTCCTGGGAGGCCATCATGGTGAGGACGTAGGCGATAGGGAGGATGAAGTAGGGGTCTGCGACGGTGAGGTCCTGAAACCAGAACAGGCCGCCGTGGGCGAAGCTCTCGAGCTTGTCGAACTGCTTTATCGTGTAGTAGAGCGCGATGAAGATAGGGAGCTGGACGACGAGGGGCAGACAACCTCCCAGAGGGTTGACCTTCCGCTCGCCGTAGAGCTTCATCATTTCCTGTTGTTGTTTCTTTGAGTCGTCTTTGTACCTGGCGCGGATCTCATCCATGTCAGGCTTGAGCTCCTGCATCCTGCGCATGCTCCTGGCCTGCCGCACGGTCAGCGGGAAGAGTAAGGTTCGTACCACGGCGGTGAGCATTATGATGGCGAGCCACCATGGGACCCCCCAACCATGGAAGGTCGTCAGCGTTGCGCCCAGCAGGTTGAAGAGCGGGTCGAAGAGGTTTCTCAGGGTTTCCATCGTGCGCGTTCCTTCTAGTGTCGCCTGGGAGCTGTCGGGCATGCGCGCGGTATGCCCCGCTCCTTCGCCGGTCGCTAGGCTGGCAAGGCGGGGCGCGTCACGCGAGGATAGGCATCGACCCAACCGCCGAGGCCGGAGAAGAGCACCAGGAAGGACCCGAAAAGGAGCGCGACAAGCAAGGGCCAGTTTTCTCCGCCGTGGCGGCCGTCGCTCGTGAACGCCTCGACCGAAGAGGAGCGTGAGAGCACTCCCTGAGAGCCGAACGGAGCGCGGTACAGGCGGAAGATGGCGGTAAGGAGGTAGCCGACACACCCTGCGGTGCCGAGGGCAGCGAGCAGCGAGAGGCCGTAGTCCGGGTTCGCGTACACGTCTTGCTGGGGCGAGACGTCGACCAGGAGCAGCCAGCGAGCAAACAGCGCGGTCTGCTGCAGACCGTCAAAACGGCGGCGGCGCCGCGCAAGATGGGTTCCGGACTCGCTCACGACGGGATAATAACACTCATCGGGAGCTTCGAAGGGTCTCTCCAGAACCTCCGGCGGGGAGGCTGCGCGGAGGCCGACCTTGCGATAAGCTAAACCCCCCGCCGGGGTGCGGGGCATCAGTTTGGGTCGAGGAAAGGAGGGTCTCGTGGCGGCAGAGCCGGAGTTGATCCGAAACGTTTGCCTGATCGGCCACAGGGGCACCGGAAAGACCACCATCGCCGAGACGATGCTCGGGCTGGCATCGGGGAGGAGCGGCCCTGCGGGGCACCACGCTCTCGACTACACCGAGGAGGAGTCCGAGCGCGGGATGACGCTCGGGATGAACGTAGCCACCCTCGAGTGGAAGGGGCGCCAGGTCAATGTGCTCGACACCCCTGGCGACGGGGGGTTCCTCGCCGACGCCTTCGTCGCACAGAGGGTGGCCGACTGCGCGATCCTGGTAGTGCACGCCCAGGACCCGATCCAGGTCGTCACCGAACGCGTGTGGAGGCGCGGGGAGAGGGAGGGCATCCCGCACGTCATCGTCGTCAACCACCTGGACAGGGAGCGCACGGACTTCGGCGCCGTCGTCGAGCAACTCCGCGCCAGGTTCGGGCAGGCAGTCGTGCCGCTGAATTTGCCCGTAGGCCGCGAGCACGACCTCAAGGGTGTCTACGGGCTCCTGACCGGGACGGCCTTCGTGGACGGGGAGCAGACTGAAGAGATCCCCGAAGGCATGGAGGACGAGGTAGACGAGGCCAAGATTCAGCTCTTCGAGGCTATCGCAGAGAGCGACGACACGCTTCTCGAGAAGTACCTCGAAGGTGAGGAGCTCTCGACCGAGGAGATGTTCGAGGGGATAAGGAAAGGGATAGCTGACGGCGTCATCATCCCGGTCCTCGCCGCGAGCGCGGAGCGCAACATCGGGATGGACCGGATCCTGGACGTCATCGCCGGCAGCGCCCCGAGCCCCGTGGACCGCTCGCGCTGGATAGACGAGAAGGGGAACGAAGTTCCCTGCGACCCGGAGGGACCCTTCGCCGCCTACGTGTTCAAGACCTACCAGGACCCTTACGCGGGACGCCTGAGCGTATTGAGGGTCGTGAGCGGCAGGTGCCGTTCGGACGAGGCGCTCACCAATCCGCGCACGGACTCCTCAGAGAGGCTCGGGGGCATCGCTCACCTGGTGGGCAAGGAGCGTCTACCGGTCGACGAGGCGGTCGCGGGCGACATCATAGCCGTGGCCAAGCTCAGGGACACCAACACCTTCGACACTCTGTCCAAGCCGGATAGGCAGATGCTCTTCGAGCCGGTAGAGTTGCCGGAGCCTACCTCGGCCTTCGCGGTCGGAGCGAAGGCGCGCGGCGAGGAGGAGAAGGTCTTCGACGCGATACGGCGTGTGGTGGACGAGGACCCCTCGCTCAAGCTCGAGCGCTCCGAAGCGACGGGAGAGGACATCCTCGCAGGGCTGGCGCAGATGCACGTCGAGCTCGCGCTGGAGCGCATAAGCAGGCGCTACGGGGTCGAGGTCGCCTCGAAGGCGCCCAAGGTCCCGTTCAAGGAGACGATCACCGGCTCAGCCCAGGCCCAGGGCCGCTACAAGAAGCAGACCGGCGGGCGCGGGCAGTTCGGGGACGCCAGGATCGAGATCTCCCCGCTCCCACGTGGCGAGGGCTTCGAGTTCGAGGACGGCATAGTCGGAGGGGCGATCCCGCGCCAGTTCATCCCCGCAGTCGAGAAGGGAATAGTGGAGTCGATGCAGCAGGGCACGATCGCCGGCTACCCCGTCGTCGACGTAAAAGTTCGTCTCTACGACGGCGCATTCCACTCTGTGGACTCCTCGGAGATGGCGTTCAAGGTCGCAGGGTCGATGGCGTTCAAGAACGCCGTCGAGCAGGCCCACCCCGTCCTCCTCGAGCCGTACATGAAGGTGGAGGTGCTCGCGCCGACGGAGATGGTCGGGGACATCATGGGCGACCTCTCGGGCAGGCGCGGGCGCCCCGTTGGCATCGAGCAGCGCGGCGAGCGCCAGGTCATCCAGGCCGAGGTGCCCCAGATCGAGATGCTCACCTACGCCCGCGACCTGCGCTCCATCACAGGCGGCCGCGCCAACTTCCACGTCGAGTCGGGCCACTACGAAGAAGTCCCGCCGAACCTGGTGGACAGGGTCCTCGCTGCCAACGAGAGGGAGGAGAAAGCGGTCAGCTAATTAGCACGCTGCCTTCGGCAGCTTGTCAGCACGCCACCTGGCGAAGCCAGAGCGTGCTAATCTCCGTAGCGGGGAACGGAGACCCCGATCAGGTCGTCCCGCGTCACCAGCTCGGCTAGCTCTTGCTCGCTCAAGCTTTCCGTGCCTGCCGGGCGCATCGGGAGCACCATGTAGCGGATATCGGCCGTGCTGTCGTGGACGGCGACCTCGACGCCCTCGGGGGGCTCGAACCCGAGCTCGCCCATGACGGCGCGGGGCTCCCTGACGGCCCTGGAACGGTAGTTGAAGCTCTCGGACCAGTCGGGTGGGCGGCCGAGGATGGCCCGCGGGTAGCAGGAGCACAAGGTGCACA
>JBJMIY010000222.1:0-8721 GCA_045806605.1 Rubrobacteraceae bacterium | reverse complement strand
GCGACGTGAACCTGCAGGTCGGGTACTCGCATCCGGTCCTGATCCACCCGCGCGAGGGTGTGGAGTTCGAGGTCCCGAACGCGACTACCATCGTCGTGCGCGGTATAGACAAGCAGCGAGTCGGCCAGATGGCGGCGGAGATCCGCAAGGTGAGGCCGCCCGAGCCCTACAAGGGCAAGGGCATCCGCTACAGCGACGAGCAGATCCGGCGCAAGGTCGGCAAGGCCGGCTAGCGCGGGGTTCGAGGAGGTTTCAGGATGACGGTAGTCGAGAAGAAACGGCTGCACAGGGAGAAGCGCCACAAGCGCGTGCGGCGCAAGGTGTCGGGGACGGCGGAGCGCCCCCGGCTCTCGGTGTACAGGTCGAACGTGCACATCTACGCCCAGCTCGTCGACGACGACGCGGGCAACACTCTAGCGGCGGCCGACTCCCGCGAGGTGGGCGAGGCCGAGAACCGCAAGGAGGCGGCGCGCAAGGTCGGCGAGCTGATCGCGGACCGCGCCACAGACGCCGGTATAGAGGCCGTGGTCTTCGACCGCGGCGGCAACAAGTATCATGGCCGCATCGCGGCGCTCGCAGAGGGCGCGCGCTCGGGCGGATTGAAGCTTTAGGAGGTAGCAGATCTTGGGACGACCGAGGACAGGTCAAAACAGAGGCCAGGGCCCTGCCGGCGGCAACCCCCGCGGAGGTGGGGGGCCCGGTAGGGACCGTGGAGGACCCAGGGGGCGCGAGCGTGGCGGGCGCGACGGCGACCTCCAGGACAGGGTGGTAGAGATCCGGCGCGTGGCGAAGGTCGTCAAGGGCGGCCGGCGCTTCAACTTCAGCGCCCTGGTCGTCGTCGGCGACGGCAAAGGCAGGGTAGGCGTCGGTCTCGGCAAGGCCAACACCGTGCCAGCGGCCATAGGCAAGGGCCAGGACCGCGCAAAGGCCAACATGTTCACAGTGCCCATGCGCAACACCACGATCCCGCACGAGGTGCTCGGCAAGTTCGAGAGCTCCTCGGTCATGCTCAAGCCAGCCTCGGAGGGTACGGGCGTGATCGCAGGCGGCGCCGTCCGGGCGGTCATGGAGCTGGCCGGCGTCAGGGACGTGCTCACCAAGGCCCTCGGCTCGACGACCGCTGTGAACCTGGTTCAGGCTACGGTAGACGGCCTCAAGCAGCTACGCTCGAAGGCGGACGTCGAGAAGACGCGGGGGGTGAAGATCACCCAATGAGCTCCCTCAAGGTAACCCAGGTAAAGAGCGTCATAGGCTCGAAGGGAGATCACAAGCGGACGGTGCGCGCTCTGGGGCTCAAGCGCATCCGGGACTCCAGGGTGCACGAGGACACGCCCCAGATCCGAGGCATGCTCCACAAGGTGCGCCACCTCGTGCACGTAGAGGAGGTCGAAGCACGGTGAGGTTGAACGAGCTCAAGGGTGCTCCCGGCTCGAAGAAGGCGCGCAAGCGCGTCGGGCGCGGCACGGGGAGCGGACACGGCAAGACGAGCGGCCGCGGCCACAAGGGCGCGGGCGCCCGTTCCGGATCGAAGGCTCACTCCACCTACGAGGGCGGCCAGATGCCACTGCAGCGCAGGTTGCCTCGCCTCAAGGGAGAGGCGCGCGGCAGGCACACGGTCGCACGCCCGACGCTGTATGCGCCCGTGAACCTGGGCCAACTCGGGGACATCTCCGGTGATACGATAGGCCCTGAAGAGCTGCGGGCCGCCGGCCTGGTGAGGAAGAAGGCCGAGCTCGTCAAGATCCTCGGCGAAGGGGAGATCGGGCGCTCCGTCACCGTCAGGGCGCACGCCTTCTCGGGGTCGGCGAAAGCGAAGATAGAGGCGGCTGGCGGGAACGTCGAGGTACTGGAGAGGTAGAGAGATGCTGGGATCCCTAGCCAACGCCTGGAAGGTTCCGGAGTTACGGACGCGGCTGATGTTTACGGCCGCGCTCATCGCCCTCTACCGGCTTGGGGCCTTCGTGCCCCTGCCGGGAATCAGTCGCGAGGCCATCGCGTCGGGCATCCAGACCGGGCAGAACGCCATTACCGGGCTCTTCGGGGTGTTTACCGGAGGGGCGTTCAACAACCTGTCCGTGTTCTCGCTAGGGATCATGCCCTACATCACGGCGGCGATCGTGATGCAGCTGATGACCGTCGCCATCCCCCGCCTGCAGGAGCTTGCCAAGGAGGGCGAGCAGGGCCAGCAGAAGATCACGCAGTACACCCGCTACTTCACGCTAGCGCTGGCCCTGCTCCAGTCTATTGCTATGGTCCTGTTCTTCCGGTCGGCGCAGGGGGGCAACGTACTCGCCGGCGGGACCCCCATTGATTTTTTCCTTGTAGTAGTCACCCTGACCACCGGCGTCATGCTCACCATGTGGCTCGGGGAGTTGATCTCCCAGCGCGGCCTCGGGAACGGCATCTCCCTCATCATAACCGTCTCGATCCTCTCGCAGGCGCCCAACGCTATCAGGACGCTGCTTGAGGACGGCAGCGTGCTGAACATGGTTATCCTGGGGCTCCTCGCGGTGCTCGTCGTCGCGGCGATAGTCTTCGTCAACGAGGGCCAGCGGAGGGTGCCTATCACCTACGCCAAGCAGCAGGTCGGAAGACGAATGAGCCGGGGCGGGACGACGTACTTGCCGCTGAAGGTGAACATGGCTGGGGTCATCCCGATCATCTTCGCCTCGTCGCTCCTGATCTTCCCCGTAGTCCTCGGCCAGCTCTTCGCAGGAGGCGACCCGGACTCGATCCTGGGGAGGCTCGCGGCGTTCTTCGCGCCGGGGAACGCGCCGTACCTGATCCTCTATGCGCTGCTCATCGTGATGTTCACCTACTTCTACACCGCGGTGCAGTTCAACCCCATAGAGCACGCCGATAACTTGAAGAAGACGGGCGGCTACGTCCCCGGCATCCGGCCGGGCCAGCCGACAGCCGTCTACCTGAACAACGTGCTCACCAGGATCACGCTCTTCGGCGCCGTCTTCCTCGCGGTCGTGGCCGTCTTCCCGTACCTGATCACCGGCGTCTTGAACCTGCCGCAGTCGATCTTCCTTGGCGGGACCTCGATGCTGATCGTGGTCGGCGTTTCACTGGATACGGTGCGCCAGCTCGAGAGCCAGCTGATGATGCGTAACTACGAAGGGTTCTTGAGGAAGCGATGAGGATAGTGCTATTGGGGCCCCAGGGAGGGGGCAAGGGAACGCAGGCGCAGCGAATCTCGCGCGAGACCGGCGCGAAGCACATCTCGACCGGAGACCTGGTGCGCGCGGAGATCAAGAGCGGTTCGGAGCTGGGCCAGACCATCAAGGACTACAACGACCGCGGCGACCTGGTCCCCGACGAGATCATCGTCGAGATGATGAAGCCCTACCTCGACGAGGCGGACTCCTGGATCCTGGACGGCTTCCCGCGCAACGAGTCCCAGGCCGAGGCTCTGGACAGGATGCTCGCGGATATCGACGCAGAGCTCGACGCTGCCGTCGCGCTGGAGGCCCCGGACGACCTGCTCGTCGAGCGTCTTTCAGGCCGCCGCACTAGCGAAACCACAGGCAACATCTACCACGCCGAGTACGACCCGCCGCCCGATGATCCCGACGAGGACCCCGGACCATTCGTCCAGCGCGAGGACGACAGGGAGGGGTCGATCCGGCACCGCCTCAAGATCTACCATGACCAGACGGAGCCTCTGAAGGACTACTACGCAGACAGGGGGATCCTGGTGACGGTGGACGCGACGCAGGATATCCCCGAGGTTACGCAGGACATCCTCGAAGCGGTGGAGAAGAAGTCATGATCGTCCGCAAGAGCCAGGGCGAGCTGGAGGCGATGCGCGAGGGCGGCCGTATCACCGCCGCCTGCCTGAGGATGCTCTCGGGGAGCGTACGTCCTGGCGTGACGACAAAGGAACTCGACTCTCTGGCCGAAGAGTTCATCCACGACCACGGCGGCAGACCGGAGTTCAAGGGCTACCAGGGCTTCCCGGCCTCGATCTGCGCCTCGCCCAACGCCATGATCGTACACGGCATCCCCGGTCCCTACCGCCTGAAGGAGGGGGACATCATCTCCCTCGACGTCGGCGTCCGCTACGAGGGCTTCGTGACCGACTCCGCCATCACGGTCGCGGTCGGCGAGGTGCCTTTAGAGACGACGAGGCTCCTGGAGACGACCCGCCGCGCTCTCGAGGCGGCCACGGAGCAGGCACGCCCCGGCAACCACCTCGGGGACATAGGGCACGCCATACAGTCGCTAGCCGAAAGTCGGGGCTACGGGGTGGTGAGAGACCTGGTCTCTCACGGAGTAGGGCGCAAGATGCACGAGGACCCCCAGATCCCCAACTATGGCAGACCCGGCACAGGGCCGCGCCTCCTCTCGGGCATGACCTTCGCCATAGAGCCCATGATCACCCTTGGGAGCTACGAGATCCGCCTGAGCGAGTGGGACGGCTGGTCTATCTATACAGCCGACGGCTCCCTCGCCGCCCACTTCGAGCACACCATCGCCGTCACGGACGAAGGCCCGTGGGTGCTCACCCGGAACGGTGGCGAAACCGGGTGAGAAAGCGGTATGAGGGTGTGAGTGCAGGGGCTGACGTGATAACATATCCGTTTGGCTTTAGAGCCATCTTGTAACCATTTGAGATCGGAGGTCCTTGGCCAAAGAAGACGTCATAGAGGTTGAAGGCACCGTCACCGAGGCACTGCCCAACACGCAGTTTCGGGTAGAGCTCGAGAGCGGGCACAACGTGCTCGCGCACATCTCGGGCAAGATGCGGATGAACTACATCCGGATACTGCCGGGCGACAGGGTGAAGGTAGAGCTGAGCCCCTACGATTTGAGCCGGGGACGTATCACTTACAGGTTCAGGACTTGAGAAGGAGAGAGTTGTGAAGGTACGAGCGAGCGTAAAACCAATTTGCGAGCGTTGCAAGGTAATTAGGCGTCGCGGGGTAGTACGGGTCATCTGCACCAACCCGCGCCACAAGCAGAGGCAGGGCTAGGATATGGCGCGCATAGCGGGTGTAGACCTGCCGAGGGAGAAGAGGGTCGAGATCGGGCTGACCTACGTGTACGGGATCGGCCGTTCGACAGCGAGGAAGATCCTGGCCGAGACCGACGTGGACCCTGACACGAAGGTCAGGGATCTGGCCGAGGGCGAGGTCGGTCGGATCCGGACCTACGTAGATCAGAACGTGCAGGTCGAGGGCGACCTGCGGCGCGAGGTGAACCAGAACATCCGGCGGCTCATAGACATAGGGACCTACCGCGGGATCAGGCACCGCCGTGGCCTCCCCGTGCGGGGGCAGAGGACGAAGACAAACGCCCGCCAGCGCAAGGGACCGAAGCCGTCCATAGGCGGGAGGAAGAAGAGGTAGATGGGCAGGCAACGTCAGCAGCGCAGGGGAGCTTCTCGCTCGCGCCGGAGGGTCCGCAGGAACATCCCTACCGGCGTGGTGCACATAAAGAGCTCGTTCAACAACACGATCATCTCGGTCACGGATACCGAGGGCAACGTAATAGCCTGGGAGTCGGCCGGCTCTCTGGGGTTCAAGGGTAGCCGCAAGAGCACCCCTTACGCGGCCCAGATGACGGCCGAGAGCGTGGCGAACAAGGCGATGGACCAGGGCGTGAGGCGCGTGGACATCGAGGTCAAGGGCCACGGCTCGGGCCGGGATATGGCTGCCCGCACTTTCCAGTCGGTGGGCATCGAGGTGCTCTCCATAAAGGACGTAACGGGACAGCCACACAACGGTTGCCGGCCCCCGAAGAGAAGGAGGGGCTAGTGGCGCGTTACACGGGTCCGAGGGGCCGGCGAGACCGGAGGGCCGGGGTGATGCTCTCCTCGATGCGGAAGAACCCGCTCGAGAAGAAGCCCTACCCGCCGGGAGAGCACGGTCGCGGAAGGCAGCGTCAGACAGAGTACGGTATGCGGCTCCTCGAGAAGCAGAAGGCTCGCTGGTACTACGGGGTCTCCGAGAAGCAGTTCAGGCGGGCCTACGACAGGGCTACGAGGATGCAGGGGGTCAGCGGCGAGAACCTGCTGCGGCTCATGGAGCTCAGGATGGACAACGTGGTCTATCGGATGGGCTTCGCGACCAGCAGGCCGCAGGCGCGCCAGCTCGTCTCCCACGGGCACTTCCTACTGAACGGGCGCAAGCACAACATACCGTCCGCCATCCTCAGGCAGGGGGACGTCATAACCGTGAAGGAGAAGAGCCGGAGCCTGGAGCCTATAGTGGACGCCGTAGAGAACGTCGTCGCCGTTCCCGCCTGGCTCGAGGCCGACCACGAGAACTTCACGGGCAGGGTGCTGCACACCCCGGGCCGGGACGAGATAGACACGCCCGTCGAGGAGCAGCTCATAATCGAGTTCTACAGCCGGTAGAACGCTTCAGTTATTAAGCAGGTGGTACTTTGACTATGTTGGACATAGCTCCGCCCCGATTCAGGGTGGAAGAGGAAGACGAGCGGCGCGGGACCTTCGTGGCCGAGCCGCTGCCCCGGGGATTGGGGCACACATTGGGCAACTCTTTGAGGCGCGTGATGCTCTCGGGGCTCCAGGGGGCCGCGGTCACCAAGGTGCGCATTGAGGGCGTCAGCCACGAGTTCTCCACAATAGAGGGCGTCAAGGAGGACGTGGTCGACATCGTCCTCAACGTGAAGGGCCTGAAGTTCAGGCTCGAGCGCGAGGAGCCGATAGAGCTCGAGATCACCAAGGACGGGCCGGGTGAGGTCACGGCAGCCGACATACAGCTGAAGGCCGACGTCGAGGTGATTGACCCCGAGGCCTACATAGCCAGCGTCTCCGAGGGCGGGCACCTCGACATGCGCCTCACGGTCGAGCGGGGCCAGGGCTACGCCCGCGCCGAGCAGAACAAGAGCGACGCGGACCCCATCGGGGTTATCGCCATCGACTCGCTGTTCTCGCCGGTCCAGCGCGTGAACTACTCCGTCACCGAGACGCGGGCCGGAGCCCGCGCCGACCTCGACTCTCTTACCATGGAGGTCTTCACCGACGGGCGCATCGAGCCGCGGGAGGCCCTGCAGGAGGCCTCGAGGCAGCTCATAGACATCCTCGGGCTCTTCACCGACGGCTACCAGGGCACGGGGGCAGCCGACCCGCGCCAGCGCGGTGGTCGGCCTGTGATCACTGACGAGCGCCCGGTCGAGGACCTGGAGCTCACGGTCCGCTCCTACAACTGCCTCAAGCGAGAGGGCATCGACACCATCGGCCAGCTCGCGACGATGAGCGAGGAGGAGCTGATGAACATCCGCAACCTCGGGATGAAGAGCGTGGACGAGATCCGCTCGAAGCTTCTCGAGTACGGCTACGACCTTGCGAGCGAGGGCAATGAGGCACGCTAGGAGAGGCCGTAAACTGGGCCGCGAAGCACAGCACCGTAAGGCAATGCTGGGCACGATGGCGGGACAGGTGATCCAGCACGGCCGCATCAAGACCACCGCGCCTAAGGCCAAGGAGCTGCGCGGCGTCGTGGACAGGCTCATCAACACGGCCAAGAAGGACGACCTCGCCGCCCGGCGCCAGGCTGTCAAGGTCCTCAAGGACAAGACCATAGTCCGCCGGCTCTTCGAGGACGTCGCGCCGGAGCTCGACAACCGCAACTCGGGTTACACGCGCATCCTCAAGCTGGGTCCCAGGCCTGGCGACGGCGCCGAGATCGTCTACCTGGAGCTGGTCAACTACACCGTGGAGTAACCACGTCCGGCATGAAGAACCGCAACAACGAGGGGGCCCGCCGTGGCGGGCCCCCCGCCGTCTCATGCGATAACCTCGTCTTCTCCTACCCCGGCTCCGAGCTTCTCGCGCTCGCGGGCGTCTCGCTCGAGCTGCGCGCGGGGGAGTACGTTGGCGTCGTCGGGCCGAACGGCGGAGGTAAATCCACCCTGCTGCGCCTCATCAACGGCCTCCTCCGCACCGACTCAGGCAACGTCCGCGTGGGAGGACTCGACCCCGCGTCCGAGCCCTATCTGGTACGCCGCAGAGTCGGCATGCTCTTCCAGAACCCCGAGAACGGGCTCGTCGCACCGTTCGTCGAGGACGACGTGGCGTTCGGGCTCGAGAACCTCGGTGTGGAACGTACTGAGATGCGCGAGCGAGTCCGAGAGGCCATCCGGGCCGTCGGGCTGGAGGGTTACGAGCGGCGCGAGCCCCACACCCTCTCCGGCGGCGAGAAGCAGCGCGTCGCTCTGGCTGGCCTCCTCGCTCTCGACCCGGAGGTTCTGCTCCTGGACGAGCCCACCTCGATGCTCGACGCCGCAGGAAGAACAGAGGTCCTGGAGAGGCTAGAGGCGCTACGAGGTTCTCGCACCGTCGTTCACGTCACCCACCACCTGGACGAGCTGCTCGACGCCGACCGCGTGCTCGTGCTCAACGCGGGACAGCTCGTGGCCGACGTGAGCCCCGAGCGTCTGGTCACGGATCCGGTTCTCCTGCGGGAGAACCGCCTGGCGCTCCCCACTACCTTGCGGCTCGCGGCGGCGCTCGGGCTCGGCCCGGCGAAGGTACGGACACCGGAGGGTCTCGCGGAGATCCTTCTGCAGGAGTCACTGGTATGACGGTCGATCTGGTGCTCGGCCTTCTCATCCTCGGAACCCCCTCGTTGGGAGTACGGTGAGGGTCGAGCTCCAGGACGTGCGGCACGTCTACGCGCCGGGGACCCCCTTCGAGGTCGAGGCGTTGCGGGGCGTCTCGCTCGCGGTCGAGCCGGACGAGGTGCT
>JBJMIY010000221.1:0-8877 GCA_045806605.1 Rubrobacteraceae bacterium | reverse complement strand
GAGCGACTGGATCTGGGCCACGGTCACGCCGTCCTCGTCCGTGTACGCCGAAAAGGTGTTCCAGCCGGACTCGGGATGTCCTTCGGGGGTCATCACCGTGAAGGACTCGTCGTCGGCGTAGATCACACGCGCTCCCGTGTGTACGGGCATCCCTCCGACGGAAGCACTTATGAACAAAACCTCTCCAGGGGCGACTCCGGCCATGGAAGGGTAGAAGCGGCTGTTTGGGGGCTGAAACTCTGGGAAGCGCTCCTTCCAGATGCGCACCACCTCCTCCGGTGTAACTTCGACCCCACTCAGGCGCACCCTGTAGGTCTTCTGCCAGAGCTGACCGAAGCCCTGCAGAGCCCCTACCTCGCGACGGCCATGCACGTTGACGTTGGCGGCTCCCACAGGCACGTCGGAGACCTCCAAGCGCTCTACCCTCTGTGCCCAGAAGGCTGCGTCGCGGGGTTGCTTCTCGTCTCTGTGCTCCGGTGGTGGGGTCGCTTCGGTCATGAAGTTGCTCCTTTCGGTCGGAAAGGCGGTCAGACTGTTGGTTCTAGCCGTCTCTGACGCACTCTCGCGCAAATTTGACTTCTTTTCGAACCGTTCACTCGAGCGAACCGCCTCTCCGCCGTTCGTGGCTGGCTGGCTTGCGGCGCGCAGGCCGCGAGAACGCGTAGAGCGCGGAGAGGATGAGGGCGTTGTGTCTGATGTTCGTGTACCGGCGCCACTGCCGCTTCGGGTCCACGCAGACGACGCGGGTCTCGACCTGTCCGTCCGCGCCGAAGCGGGCCGCCAGGTTATGGAGGGTACGCTGCCAGGTTCTGTCCTCCAGCCTGTGAAGGCCGAGAGGCATCATGAGCTCGTAGAGCGGGTCGTTGGCGCGTATGAGCAGTTGGGCCTGGGCCACGGTGGCGCTGTCCTCGTCGCGGTGGGCGCTGAAGGTGATCCAACCCGAAAAAGGATGTCCCTCCGGCGTCATGTAGGTGAAGGAAGTCTCGTCGGAGTAGAGCACCATCACCCCGCTCAACCCCCCCAGCAGCGCGACGGCGCCGGGAGCGAGACCGCCCGAAGGCACGCGAAAACCTTCCTCGAACCCGGAGATCTCGGGGAACCTCTCCCGCCAGGTCGCGACGACCTCGGACGGCGACGCCTCCTCGAGGCGCACCCTGTAAGTCTTCTGCCACATCTTGCCGAAGCCCTGGAGGGGGCTCATCGGCCTGCGGCCCTCGACGTTGCGGTGCACGATCCCGTCTGGCGCCTTCAGCGTCTCGACGTAGCGAGCCCAGTGGGCGGCGTCGCGATGTCTCTCCGTCACGACGGCTCCTTTCAACGTCGTTACGTTGCCGCCCGGACGGCCTCCTGCTCTGAGTCGTAGATGCCTATGGCGTCGTCCAGGCGTGTGATCTGGAAGATGTTGCGGTAGTGCTCGGAAAGGCCATAGGTCAGCAGCCGCTGCTTCTCACGGTTGACGCGGATGAGCAGCGTGACCAGGAGGCCGATACCGCTACTGTTCATGTACTCGAGTCTCTCGAAGTTCAGGACGATCGCGCTGACCCTTCCGTCGCTTGCCTGGCCGTAGGCGTCCATCAGGACGCCCTCGGCGAACGCGGTCAGCTCGCCCTTGACGTCTATGATGCTAACGTTGTCGCTCACCTTCCGCACTTCCATCGTTACCTGTGCCTGGGGCATGTCCTCTCCTTTCCCGACTTAGCTCCCTTAGCCTCGTGAATTCGCTGCGAAGGACTCAAGCGAGCCGGGCAGCTGCACAGCGAAGCTCACGTCGCGGGCTCCAGTGCGCTCTCCTCGTCGGGGAAGACGCTCACGAAGTCAGAGAGGCGGGTGATGTTGAAGATCTCGACGTAGTGGTCGCTCAGGCCATAGGCCACGAGACGGCGCCTCGTGGCGCGCGCCCTTGCAAGCAGGCCGACGATCAGGGCTATCCCTGTCGAGTTGATGTAGTCGACCCCCTCGAAGTTGAGGATTATGGCCTCCGGGCTCTCTTTCTCCGCCTCTATGTAGGCGACGTCGAGGACTTCCTGAGCGAAACCGTTGATCTCGCCTCGGAGGTCGAGCACGGCGCCGCCGGGTTCCCGGCGCACCTCCACCTCCAGGTGTCGCACGGCCATCACCTACCTCCTTCCCTCTCGTCGAGGTGCAGGATCAGCTCGACGGTGTGGTGGTGTTCGTCGCCTGTGACGTTCATCTCGTCGACCATGCTCTTTATGAGGAAGAGCCCCCAGCCGCGCGGGGTCTGCATGCCCTCCAGCTTGGCCTCGAGGTCCGGCGTCTCGGAGTGGAAGGCCGGCGGGCCACTCCCCTCGTCGGTGATCTTGACGGATAGCTCGGCGTCGGAGGCCGCCACCTCTATTATGACGGGTAACTCCGCCCGGTAGTGGTTGCCATGCTCCATCGCGTTCATCGTGGCCTCGGCCACGGCGGTCTTGAGCCGCTCGAGGGTCCTGTCTGGCAACCCGAGCCCCTCCACAGACGCTGCCACCTCCTCCATCGCCCGGCGCTCGTTGCCAGGCTCGCTGGGCACGCTCAGCCCGGCGAGCGTCCGTCTGGCGCCGCTCCTGGGTGCCGTCACAGCTCCTCCGATCTCTCCAGGGTCACCAGCGTGATGTCGTCCTCCTGCTCCCAGCCCTCGCCGGTGAAGCGCGCGAGCTCGGAGAGGAGGAAGCCGACGAGCGAGGAGCCGCCCGAGCGGTGGGCGCCTACAAGGCCCTGCAACCGCGGGAAGCCGAACATGTCGCGGCGCGGGTCGTGCGCCTCGACGAGGCCGTCACTGTAGAACAGGACGCTCTCGCCCTTCTCCAGGACTATTTCCTTCTCCTCGTAGCCCATCCCCGGCAGGAGCCCCAGCGGCATCCCCGTCGCCCTGAGCTCTTCAGCGCCCTCATTACGCCCGGCGCGACGCCGGTAGGGCAGATCGTGTCCCGCGTTGGCGTAGACGAGACGCCCGCTCCCGGGGTCGAGGATCGCGTACAGGCAGGTGACGAACATGTTGGGTGGTATGTCGGTGACGAGGACGTCGTTGACCCGCTTCAGGACCTCCCCCGGCGAGAAGAGGCGCTGGGCGGCGGCGCGGAGCATGGTGCGGGTCGTCGCCATGACTATGGCTGCGGGAACACCCTTGTCCGTGACGTCCCCGACGACGAAGCCCATGCGGCCGTCTTCGAGGTCGAGGAAGTCGTAGAAGTCACCGCCGACCTCGCGGGCAGGCTGGTAGTAGGCCGCAACGTCGTAGCCGGGCAGCTCCGGCAGGGTCTTTGGCAGGAGGGTCTGCTGGATCAGGCGCGCGACTTTAAGCTCCTGCTCGATGCGCTCCCGCTCCTGGGCCTCCTGCTGCTGCTGCCTGACGAGCTGGGCCACCCTGACGGCCGGGGCCGTCTGGGTCGCCAGATCCGAGAGCAGCTTGCGGTCGTCGGCCGAGTACTCCTGCTGGGACAGGCGCGGCCCGAGGTTGAGGATTCCTATGAGCTCACCCTGGCTCACGAGCGGGACCACCAGCTTGACGCCGGCCTCCTTCATCGCCGCGAGCGCCGGCGAGTCGAGGTCCAGCTTCTCGACCTCGACCACCCCCGAGACGCTCGCGAGGTACGTGAGGATAGGGTCGTTCGGGGCTATCTCGAGCTCGGGCGCCGCCTGCTGTGGCACCTCCGCAACGGCGGGCGTCTCGTCGGGTGTCCTGCGCCCGTCGCGCCTCAAAAGGTTCTGCCAGAACCCCCGCTTGTTCTTGGTCTGTGCCGTCATCTGACCTCCTTGCCCACCATTCTAGGTGTCGACCGTCTCCAGAGCGTTACGAAAAGCGTTACGAAACTCCACTCCTAGGGATTTTCTCGCACTTCGCCTCACCTTTCTCCCCCTCTCATCTCCTCGCGATCTCTCAACCACAGCGACGCGCCGCATCGTCGCCCGCACCACTTCGCTACAAGATGGTCATCGTCACCTGGCTCGGGGTCTTCCCGATCGTCACGATCATCTTCTCCGTGTTCGGCCACTGGCTGAATCTGCTCCCCACCCTGGTGCGCACGCTGGTCTTTACCGCGCTGATGGTGACGCTGATGACCTACGTGGTCATGCCCCGCCTGACGCGCCTCTTCTCTTTCTGGCTCTACCCTGACCGCGAGTAGCACCTCCTGAGCCGCGGTGCGCCCTCAGAGAGGCGCTCTGATGCTACGCTACACGCGACAACGCGAGATCGAGGTGAAGATTGCGAGAGATAGCGGCGGCTGAGATCACCGAGGCGGTGCGCGAGTTGTGCATCGAGGCGAACACGCGCCTGCCTGAAGACCACCTGGCGGCGCTGCACAGGGCGCTCGAGGAAGAGGAGTCTCCCCTGGGGCGGGAGGTGATCGGGGAGCTTCTCGAGAACGCGCGGGTGGCCCGCGAGCGGTGCGTCGCCTTCTGCCAGGACACGGGCTACGCTGTCTTCTTCGTCGAGCTCGGGAGTGAGGCGCGTGTGGTGGGAGGCGGGATCGGCGAAGCGATAGACGAAGGTGTACGCCGCGGCTACGACGAGGGTTATTTGCGCAAGTCCATTATCAGAGGTCCGGTGGACCGGACCAACACCGGCGACAACACTCCGGCGATCGTCTACTACGATATCGTGCCCGGCGACGGGCTCAGGTTGACGCTTCTCGTCAAGGGAGCAGGCTGCGACAACATGAGCTCCTTGAGAATGCTCACCCCGGCCGAGGGCGTCGAGGAGATGAAGCGCTTCGTCGTCGAGACTGTAGAGAGGGCTGGCCCGAACGCGAGCCCGCCCCTTACCGTGGGCGTCGGGATCGGGGGCCCCTTCGAGAGGGCGGCCCTGCTCGCCAAGAAGGCCCTCACCCGCCCCTCGGGGGAGCCCAACCCCGACCCGGAGCTGGCGGTTCTGGAAGCAGAGCTGCTGGAGGCCATCAACGCCACAGGCATCGGGCCGGCCGGCTACGGCGGCAAGGTGACGGCGCTCGCGGTACACGTCGAGAGCTTCCCGACCCACATTGCCGCCTTCCCAGTCGCCGTGAACCTGGACTGCCACTCCCACCGCACCTCCTCGGTAGAGCTGTGAGCGTCGAGCCCGTCCGCCTGGAGACGCCCCTCGAAGCGCGCGACCTGGAGCCGCTGAGGAGCGGCGACGTCGTGCGACTCTACGGGGTCCTCTACACCGCGCGCGACGCGGCCCACGACCGCATGAAGAGGGCTATCGAGAGGGAGGAGACGCTGCCGTTCGACCCGGAGGGGCAGGTAGTGTACTTCACCGGCCCGGCCCCGGCGCGTCCCGGCAGCGCCCTCGGGCCAGCGGGACCGACGACAGCTTCGAGGATGGACCCCTACTCGCCTTACCTGATCGAGCGCGGCCTCAGGGGGATGGTGGGCAAGGGCGCGCGCTCCGAGGAGGTGCTGGAGAGCATGCGCGAGCACGGTTGCGTCTACTTCGGCGCCGTGGAGGGGACGGCAGCGCTCCTGGCCGACCGCGTGAAGGAGGCCGGGGTAGTCGCCTACGAAGACCTCGGCCCCGAGGCCGTCCGCAGGCTCCTTGTGGAGGATTTCCCCGTCGTCGTGATAAACGATCTGCACGGAGGCGACCTTTACCGTGAGGGCCGCGAAAGGTGGCGCCGGGCGGGTGGCACCAGGTAGCCTGGATACTTACCAGCCGGCGACCACCGCCCGAGGACCGGCTGAGAAAACCAGCCGGGCGTCGGTGATACCATGCGCGTCATGCGGCGACCCCTCATCGACGGCCGCTACGTCCCGGGGGATCTCCTGGGAGGCGGAGGAATGGCCCAGGTGTACCTGGCCCGCGACGAAGTTCTGGGCCGGGACGTTGCGCTCAAGATCCTCAGGGAGCGTTACGCTCACGACGAACCCTTCGTCGAGCGCTTCAAGCGCGAAGCCAGGAGTGCCGCGGCGCTCAACCACCCCAACATCGTGCAGGTCTACGATCAGGGCCACACCGAGGACGGCGACCACTACATCGCCATGGAGTACGTGCCAGGCGGCACGCTCGCCCAGAGGATAAAACGTGGAGGCCCCATAGACCCACGCGAGGCCGCAGGGCTGGCGTCACGCGTCGCCGACGCCCTCGCGGTCGCGCACGGGCGCGGCATAATCCACCGCGACATAAAGCCCCAGAACGTGCTGCTCACCGCCTCGGGCGAGCCCAAAGTGGCAGACTTCGGGATAGCGCGGGCCGCCTCCGCCAAGACGATGACCGAGACGAGCCTGATCCTCGGCACAGCCTCGTACATGTCTCCAGAGCAGGTGAGAGGCGAGCGCGTGGGACCCGAGAGCGACCTGTACTCTCTGGGCGTGGTCCTCTACGAGATGCTAACGGGCGAACCCCCCTACAGCGCGGACAACCCCCTCGCCACGGCCATGAAGCACCTGGACGAGCCGCCGCGCCATCCCCGGGCGGCGAACCCCGCGGTACCAGAGGGGCTGGACGCCCTGACCACGAAGCTGCTGGCGAAGGACCCCGGGGACCGCTATGCGAGCGCCGCAGTGCTCGCGGAAGACCTCAGGCGGGTGCGCGACGGGCTCCCGCCCCTCGCCGCGGGAGCAGGGCAACAGTCGACCGCGCAGATGCCCCGGGACACCGGCGAGGCCCGCACGGCCCCCACCCTCGCCGCACCAGGGAGAGGCCAGGGTGCAGGACCCAGGATTAGGCGCGCCTTGCTACCCCTGGCCGTCCTGCTCCTGGGCGCAGTACTGCTCGGCGGCCTCGCGTGGGCGCTGGCGCGAGACTCCTCGACCGGGGACACGTCGGGCGCGCAGCGGGTGGAGGTGCCCGGCGTAGTGGGCCTGTCGGTGGAGGGGGCCAGGGAACGTCTCGGAGAGGCGGACCTGGATCTCGGCTCCCAGTCGGAGAGCGTCAGCGACGAGGCAGCCGCCGGCGAGGTGATAAGGCAGACCCCCCCTGCGGGTAACCAGGCACAGCGGGGCTCAGACGTGGACGTGGTAGTCGGCACAGGTCCTCCCGCCGCAGAGCCCACCACGCCGTCATCCTCCGCCTCCTCTTCAGCGTCGTCGTCGGCATCGTCCACAGCCACGCCGACTGCGCCGGCCTCCTCCTCACGCGCGAACAATGAGGCACCAAAACAGGCCACGGAGGAACCCCAGAGACAGGTTGAGGAACCGGCGAAGCAAAGGGAGAGAGCGCAGCAACCAGCGGTAAAACAGCCGACAGAGAAAAGGCAACCTCCCGGAAACGGAGGCAAGCACGGGAAAGGCAAGAAAGGTAAAGGCAGATAGGGACGGGTTCGCGACCCCCGTACCCGAAGTTACTCCTCTTCCGCGGTTTCCGGCTCGAAGCGCAGGGCGGCCGAGTTGATGCAGTAGCGCTTCCCTGTCGGCGCGGGACCGTCGTCGAAGACGTGGCCCTGATGCGCCCCGCATGCCGCGCAGTGGACCTCGGTGCGGCGCATGAAGAGGCTGCGGTCCTCTTCGGTCTCGACGTTCTTCTCGTCCAGGGGCTCCCAGAAACTCGGCCACCCCGTCCCGGAGTCATACTTGGTCTCGGAACTGAAGAGCGGCGATCCGCAGCACACGCACGCGTAGACGCCCTCGCCTTTATGGTCCCAGTACTCGCCTGTAAAGGCCCGTTCGGTGCCCTTCATGCGGGTTACGCGGTACTGCTCGGAGGTGAGCTCGTCCTGCCACTGCTCTTCGGACTTCTGGACCTTTCTCGGCGTATCTGTCATACGGCTGATTCTAGCACGGGTCTACTGCTTTCCGACCCGCCAGCCTTCGCGGGTTCCATCCCGCGCGCCCAGTACCACGAGCGCCTTGCGGGCGGCTTCGGCTGTCGTCCGCGCCGGCCCGCTCTTCCCGCAAGCCGTACACCGCGCGCGGTAGCATCCTTCCGCCCGCTCGACCTCGGTTGGACCACTGTGGTCGCATCTGTCCTGCGGCCCGCTCATCGAGGCGTCATCACGCGCCCGGCGGAAGCGTATCGCCGCCATCCTCACGGCCTGCCGACGGGTCTCGGGGCGAGGCGTGGCGCGGCTGGAGCGGGTCCAGCTCCCCTGACTTGAACGTCTGCCAGAGGTTTTCCCTGCAGGCGTGGACGAGCTCGGGGGCGTTGACGATCTCGTCTATCTGGGCCTGAGTGCAGTTGCGGCGTACGTAGTCCTCCTGCACTACGTCGTGCAGCGGCGCGCTCTCGTTCACGCGGTGGATAATGTACCGGAGTACCTTCTCCTCCCGCTCGGCGCGGACGTGGCTACCGAGGAATAGCTTCCTCAGCGACGGCTCGCGGGCGTGCTCGTCCCTGTTGGGCATGTGGACGCTCCTTTCGTGTCCCTGGTGCGCTGGCTCCTATAAGCCCCGGGCGGGGCCGTGAGCCTCCTAGAGCCGGAACACGCTAAGGAAGGTTGCGTCCTCACGGGCGGCCTCGAACGAAGGCCAGCCTGGGACACAAGGCGCCGGTTGCCTCAGGTCACAAGCGAGTTGCCATCCGGCGGTAACACCTAAAAAGGACGCGAGCAGGAGCACGGTCAGGAGGACTGCGTTCACCGGGCCTTTTTCGCCCTCCTCGATGTCCGCCCCGAACACGGTGAGCTGGCTCCCGCTCGGCGGGTGTCCGTCTACACCCTGGGCCGTATGAGAGCCCGCCGCGGTGGTGACCCAGGGTCCGCTACCGGACCAGGAAAGAAAGACCCCGGCGCCGAGCAGGAGGGCGGCGACCGATACGAGCGCCAAGCCGCGAACGAACCGCCAGGATAGAGTAAGCCCCATGACGTTCGTATTTTAAACTACGAGCGCATTTCAGCACGCTCCGGCCTGCGGCCTCCGCTTGTCAGCACGCTTCGGGCCTTTTCAAGGCCCTCGCTTGTCAGCTTTTTGTTTTCTGAGGGGCAGCCTCTTGCGACTTCCTACCGGAATCAATGATTTTGATAATCG
>JBJMIY010000220.1:0-10898 GCA_045806605.1 Rubrobacteraceae bacterium | reverse complement strand
GTTGGGCAGTGAAGCCAATATCAGTGCAACCCACTGAAGACTTGCTGCCCGTCTAGACCAATCGGGATTCCTAGTTCTCAGCACTCCTGTGCTATTTTCCATGCACTGCCTTCTTGAGTTGCTGCAGCGCCATTGTGAAGGCATACGAAGGCGCTGACATCCCCCAAATGGACCATTTTTGATAAGTATGCCGGCCACGCTAGACGGCCGCACGTATATTCCCCGGAGCAACCGGGTATCCAGGAGGATAAGAGGTGTTCCTGAGGGGAGAGGAGGCACGCTACCATGCAAGGGAACAACGGTAACGAGACCATCTTCACGATGGAGGCCACGCCCCTGAAGTATGGCCCTGGCGCGGCAGAGGAGGTAGGTTGGGAGGTGAAGCGACTGGGGGTCGGGAGGATCATGCTCGTCTCCGACCCCGGGGTGGTGGAAGCTGGGATCGCCCCCAGCATCCAGGAGCTCATAGAGGATGAAGGTATAGAGGTCGAGGTCTGGCACAAGGCTCGTGTGGAGCCGACGGCCGACTCCTTGCAGGCGGCTGCGGACTTCGCCTCTGAAGGCGACTTCGACGGGTTCGTTGCGGTCGGCGGCGGGACGAGCATAGACACGGCGAAGGTCTCCGACCTCATCGCGACGCACGGCGGTGAGATCATGGACTACGTCAACGCCCCCGTGGGCGGCGGCAAGAAGCCGCCCTCGCCGCTGAAGCCCCTGCTCGCTATCCCGACTACGGCGGGCACGGGAGCAGAGGCGACGACGGTCGCCATCCTGGACATACCCGAACAGAGGGTGAAGACCGGGATCTCGCACCAGTTCCTGCGTTGCGACCGCGGCGTCGTGGACCCGTTGCTCACGGTGACGATGCCGCCCCAGGTTACCTCCTCGTGCGGGCTCGACGTAGTCTGCCACGCCGCGGAGTCCTATATCTCGAAGCCCTACAATACTCGTCCCAAGCCCAAGAGCCCGGACGACAGGCCCCCCTACCAGGGCGCGAACCCCGTCGCGGACATGTGGAGCGCCAAGGCGCTCGAGTACGGCGGCAAGTATCTCCGGCGTGCCGTCGAGAACGGTGAGGACACCGAGGCGCGCGGCGCGATGATGCTCGGGGCCTCGCTCGCTGGGATAGGCTTCGGCTCGGCCGGGGTACACATCCCGCACGCCTGCGCCTACCCCATAGCAGGCCTCAAGCACGAGTACGAGCCGCCAGGGTATCCAAAGGACCATCCCTTCGTCCCGCACGGTTGGTCGGTCATCGTCACCGCCCCGGCTGCCTTCAGGTTCACCTACCCTTCCGACCCCGATCGGCACCGGCGCGTCGCCGAGCTGCTCTCGGGCCAGGAGATAGAGAAGGCCGACGAGAACACTCTGCCGGATGTGATCATCCAGCTCATGAAGGACGTCGGAGCGCCTCGCGGGGTACGCGAGCTCGGCTACAGCGAGGACGACATAGATGACCTCGTCGACGGGGCGATGAAGCAGCAGCGGCTGCTCGTCGGGGCGCCGCGGGAAGTCACCGAGGAGGACCTGGCGAACATCCTCCGCGAGTCGATGGAGAACTGGTGAGTTTTGGCACGCTGGCTTCGCCAGCTTGTCAGCATTTCAGCTTCTCTTGGTGCTGAGAGAAGCTGAGAAGCGAGGCCCTAAAAGGGCCGAAGCGTGCTGACAAGCGGAGGCCGTAGGCCGGAGCGTGCTGAAAGCCCGCGAAGCGGGCGTGCTAACAAGCGAAGGGAGAAGATGGAGGAGCGCGGGTCGTATGAGGGCTGGCCGTACAGAGTAGCCGTGATAGGGGCCGGGACGATGGGCCTCGGCGTCGCAGAGTGCTTCGCTGCCGCGGGCATCGAGGTGCGGCTCACGGACGCGACGCCGGAGATGACCCGGGAGGCGAAGGAGAGGCTGGTCCAGCGCGCCAGGGGGCACGCGGAGGCGGGTCTGCTCTCGGCGGAGGCGGCCGGGCGGGCCGAGGCCGTCGAGCCGGCAGATAGCGCGCCGGAAGCCTCTAGCGACGCCGGGCTCGTCTTCGAGGCGGTATTCGAGGACCTCGACCTCAAACACGAGATCCTCGCTGCCTGCTCGAAAGCCGCGCAGCCGGATGCCGTCATCGTCTCCAACACCTCCTCGCTGCCGATAGACGATCTGGCAGGGGCGGTGGAACACCCGAAGAGGTTTCTCGGGGTGCACTGGTTCAACCCGCCAGAATGGACTCCTGGCGTCGAGGTCATCCCCGCCGCAGCGACCGATCCGGAGGTCGTCGATCGGGTGGTTAGGTTCCTGAAAGACACTGGAAAGCGGCCGGCGATCGTTGGTGACGGGCCAGGCTTCGTGGCGAATCGTATCCAGAACGCGTTGTTTCTGGAAGCTCTCAGGTGTGTCGAGGAGGGACTGGCCTCGCCGCAGGAGGTGGACGAGGTGGTTCGGAGCTGCTTCGGCTTCCGGCTGCCGTTCTTCGGTCCGTTCCAGATCGCCGATATGGCCGGGCTCGACGTCTACGTCAGCGTCCTCGAGACGCTCGAAGAAGGTCTCGGCGAGAGGTTCGAGGTTCCAGGCGTACTGCGTGATCTCGTGGAGCGAGGACGCACGGGCACGAAGAGCGGCGCGGGGTTTCTGGAGTACTCCGACGAGGAGCGCGAAAGGTTGCTCATCGAGCGCGACCGCCGCTACGCCGCGCTGAACGAGCTGCTCGAGAGGCTGCCGCCCGTAGAGGCGGGGCGGAGTGAGGAAGGATCATGATCGAGGCCAGCTTACTCGTCGTCGGCGCGGGGGCCATCGGCGGCGTCACGGCGGCGAAGATGACGGGTGAAGTGGACCGTGTCGCCGTCCTCGACGCCGACGAGGAGCACGTCGAACGGATGCGGGGAGACGGCCTCTTCATCGACGACCTCGGCGAGGAGCGCAGGGTGAGGCTGGAAGCCCACGCGGACCCCGCACAGCTCGACGGCCCCTTCGACTTCGCCCTCATCACCCTCAAAGCGCCGCACCTGGAGAGCGCTCTGGGACCGCTGCGCGACCTCGGGCTGGTGGATACCTTCGTCTCTCTGGGCAACGGCCTCGTGCAGGAGCGCGTGGCCAGTATAGTGGGGGGAGAACGCCTGATCTGGGGCACTGTAGAGTGGGGCGCGACGAACCTCGGCCCCGGGCGCCTCGCGCGGACCACGCGTGGCCCCTTCATAATAGGTGAGCCGGACGGGAGCGTGAAAGATCGAACCCGGCTGCTCGCCGGCGCTCTGGACACGGTGGACGAGGCTAGCGTGACGCAGAACATCCGCGGCCAGGTCTGGTCCAAGCTGCTCGTCAACAGCGCCTTCTCCGGCCTCGGGGCGGTCTCCGGCCTTCTATACAGGGAGGTCGTGGCGGATCCCGACGGCCGCGAGGCCGCACTCGCCGTCTGGCGCGAGGGTTACGACGTCGGGATGGCCCAGGAGCTCGAGCTCGAAGACGTGCTAGGCGTGCCTGCCGGATCTCTCGTCGTGCGCGGCCCCGAGGACAGGGAGCGAGCTGATGAAGCGCTCGAGGTGGCCATGCGGCAGGCGGGAGCCACCAAGGCCTCGATGCTCCAGGACCTGGAGCGGGGGATCAAGACCGAGGTAGACGTCATAAACGGCGCCGTCGTCGATAAAGGCGGAGAGTACGGTGTGGACACGCCCCTGAACGCGCGAGTCGTGGGGATGATGCACGCGATGGAGCGGGGCGAGCGGCGCCCTGGCCGCGATGCCCTGGAGGAGTTGCGGGCGCTCGGGTGATCGCCGCCAGAAGGCCCCGGGTGCGTCAGCGTTCGCGGGGTTCCCAGGGGCGCAGGCGGGGCCGCCACGCTGGCACCGCGCGTCGATAGGCCTCGTAGTCCGCGCCGAATCGGCGGGTGAGAGCCGGTTCCTCGTACCAGCGGACGAATGCGGCGGTGATCACCCAGAAGGCCGCGGCGTACGGCAGCAGAACGAGCTGGCCCAGGATGAGCGCCTGTCCGACTATGACCGACAGTACAGCCACATACATGGGGTTGCGGACATAGCGATACAGTCCGCCGACGACCAGGCGCTCGGGAGCGGCGATCGGTGCCGGAGTCCCGAGGCCCTCCACGACGAAACGTACGAACGCCTGGACCAGAGCGAACAGTCCCGCGGCGAGCAGTATCACCCCGAGCACACGCATGGGCGCCCAGTACGGCACTGGCTCGCGCACCCGCCAACCCGTCAACCACCACGGGATCAGACCCGCCACGATCCCGGGACCCACCAGGAAGAACACCGCGCTGCCCACTGCCGCCGCTGGTCTGCGCATGGTTGCCTGCTGGCGTGGTCTCTTCCCAAGCGGAAGCTCGAAACCTCTCCTCAGAACGCGACCGCGGCGCGGCCCTTGAGGCCGAAAGTCTCGCGCGCCTCATCCGGGGTGGCCGGCGGGCGGTCGAAGAGATCGGCCAGAGCGACCGCCTTCTCGACTAGCTCGGCGTTGGACTCGGCCCGTTTGTCGCGGCGGACGCGGAGGTTGTCCTCGAGGCCGACGCGGACGTGGCCGCCGAGCATCAGGCACATCGCGGCGAGGTGGTACTCCGCAGGGTAGCCGACGCCAGCGGCGGAGAGGGTGAAGTCGTCGCCAAAGAGGTCGAGGGCCGTGCGGCGCATGTGCATGAACTGCTCTATGGGGGCAGCGTTCGCGCCCATGACGCCGAGGACGAACTGTATGTGGACCGGGGCGTCAAGCAATCCTTTACCGAGTAGATATTTGATGTTGTAGAGGTGGCCCACGTCGTAGGCTTCGAGCTCCGGCTTGGTCTCCGCCTCGCGGACCATCTCGCAGATCCTCTCCATGTCTGCGAAGGTGTTGCGGAAGACGTAGTCGCGGGTGCCCTCGAGGTAGTCTACCTCCCACTCCTCGTAGTCCCCGCCGCGCTCGGCGATGGGGAAGAGGCCGAAGTTGAAGCTGCCAGTATTGAAGGTTGCCATCTCGGGGCGGAGCTCGGGGAGGACGGCGGCCCTCTCTTCGAGCGTCATGCCCTTGCCGCCGCCTGTGGTGGGCTGCACGATCACGTCGCACCGCTCCTTGATGCCCGCGACCACCTCGCGGAAGAGCTCGAGGGATGAGCTCGGCTTGCCCGACTCCGGCTCGCGTACGTGGATGTGCACTATAGCAGCGCCCGCCTCGTGGGCGCCGACGGCCGAGTCGATTATCTCCTCCGGCGTTATGGGGATCGCCGGGCTTTGCCCCGGTACCGTCATGCCCCCGGTGATCGCCGCGCTGATGATGACCTTCTCCACGTCCCGCCCCTTCCGTCGCAGGGATACCCCTCGGATCCATGTTAATGTCCGGGCCGGAGCGCCGCAAACAGCTCACGGCCCTCCATTTCCCGCCGATATACTCTAGCCTGCCAGCTCATGGACCAACCTCCGAGAGGAGCACGCTTTGACCGACCCAGGGACAATAGAGAACCGCACAGCCTTTCTCCGGTCCTTGAGGGCCGTGCGGAGCTTCCGGTCCGACCCTGTGCCTCGTGAGGTCGTGGACGACATCCTCGAGGTGGCGCGCTGGTCTGGGAGCGCCTCCAATCGCCAGCCGTGGGAGCTGGTCGTGATCCGGGATCCTGAGACCCTCGGTGCTCTGGCCCGCGTCGAAGGCTACGCGGCGCACCTGAGCGGGGCTACTCTGGGCATCGTGCTCGTCATGGCTGGCGAGCGGGCCACGCAGGAGACCTACGACGAGGGACGTCTCTCCGAGAGGATCATGCTCGCCGCCCTGGCGCACGGCGTCGGGTCTTCGATCGGCTGGTTCGTCGGGGACGGCCCGGCGGCCGCAAAGCAGATCCTGGGTATCCCCGAGGACCGCACGGTGCGGACCGCGATCTCTCTTGGCTACCCGGAGGAAGGGGCCCCGCGCCGGAGGACCGACCGTCCGCGCAAGCCCCTCTCGGAGATCGTGCGCGAAGAACGCTACGGGTAGGGGCGTTTCTCACCTACACGAGGATTACGTCGCCTCCCCGACCGAGCGCACCATGTCCTCCGCGGAGCGGCCCTCGACGTCCCTGCGCTCGTCCATCTTGATGACGGTGTACGCTCGCTCGGCCCCGAGATCGAAGACGGCGGCCTGCGCCCGCCCCACCGCAGCGTAGACCTCTTCTGGCGTCTCCGCCTCGACCGTCGTCCCCATCGGACCGAGGGTGCACTTCAGACCTGAGGCCTCGAGCTCGCGCACGGCGGCCGCGACGTGCTGGCTGACGCTGGGGGAGCCGGTCCCGAGCGGGATAACGCTTATCTCGGCTATGACCACGGCTACGAACCCCCCAGGTCGAGCGGGTCAGGGTAACCAAAGAAGGCGAAGGCGGCGCGGCGGGCCTCGTCGTCCGGCACGTCGTCCGAGTCGTATCCTGGGGAGCCCGTGATCTTGTCTCTAGCCGTCTCCAGCTTCACCCCGTCCTCGTCCACGCTGGTCGCTGCGTGGACCGGGATCAGAAAGCTGCCCTCCTCGCCGCTCACCTTGATGAGGTGCACGGTGGAGGGACCCTCCCAGATGTAGAGCTCCTCGACGGTGCCGGCCTCGTCCCCGTTCTTGTCGAGGACCGTGCGGCCCCTCGCTTCCTGCCAGTGCTCGTCTATCTCGCCCTCGAAGTCGTCGAGCCTGACGAGGTTGGATCCTTCTTGAGCCATAACCCTGTCTCCCTTGGAAAGCCGTCTTCCTACCGTTATTCCTGCACGCGGCGGAGGCTAAACGCTGGTAGCTCCCGAGAATGTCCATCCGTGGACTGTTTGCCTCTAGTCCGGGGAGGCTTCAACATAACGGCAGTGGAAGAGTATCTGATCACGGCGGTCGACTACCTGCGGTTGGTGATCGAGGCGATAGGCGCGGCCGTAGTGGGGTTCGGCTCCGTGGCGGCGGCGGTCAGGCTCCTGCTCACCTTGCTTGGCATAAGGGATTACTCGAACACCGAGATCCGGCTTTTCCTCGGACGTTACCTCGCGCTTGGGCTCGAGTTCCAGATCGGGGCCGACATCCTGAGCACCGCGGTCGCCCCGACCTTCGACGATGTGCTCCTCCTCGGGGCCATAGTGGTGATCCGGACGGTCCTCAACTACTTCCTCTCGAAGGAGCTCGAGCGCGAGCGCCGGCAGGTGACGCCCGAGAGTGACGCCTTGCGAGGCTAGAAGTGAATCGATACCACGCCGTGGTGGACGCGGTACGGATGTTCTCGCTGCTCGCGGGTAGCATGGTGATCTTCCTTGGCATCCTGCGCGCCGCAACCGAGAGCAGGGGCGCCGGAGGCAGGGAGAGGGCCGCCCGGCGGATATCCGACCATGCGGCCCTCGGCCTCGAGTTTTTCATCGCGGCGACGATCCTCAACCTGATACTCAACCCCACGTGGACGGCGGTGGCGGCTACGGCCTTCACCATCGCTATCCGCCAGCTCCTGACGATCTCCTTGAGGCTGGCGCGACCGGGATAGCCGTTAGCCGGGGACCATGAAAGGGAGCACATAGGCCTGGAGCGTTACCAGGATCGCCATCACACAACCTGAGCCGCACCGCCCTTCGCTCGGGGGGCTTGCGCCGCGTTGTGCAGGATGCCATATTGTTGGTGATGTATGTGGTGCAAGCGAAACGTGGCGGCTTCTGCGTAGAAAAAGCGGTGTGAGTGTCGGACATATCTAGGGGGAGGTAGGGCCAAGTGTACGAGCAGGTCTACGAGCCGGTCGCGGGTAGCCTGGCACTCTCGGCGCTGGTGGCTCTGATCCCTATCGTGGTGCTTTTCGTGCTGCTTGCGGGTATCCGGATGGCGGCGCAGTGGGCGGCCCTGATCACCCTGGTTGTGGCGCTCGTCATCGCGGTTTTGGTCTACGGGATGCCCTTAGAGCTGGCGCTGAACTCGGCCCTCTTCGGAGCGGCGTTCGGGCTGTTCCCGATCGTTTGGATTGTGATCAATGCCATCTTTATCTACAACGTGATCGTGGACACCGGCCTCTTCGACACCATCAGGGACTCGCTGGCGGGCTTGAGCAACGACAGGAGGATACAGGTCGTCCTGATCGCCTTCGTCTTCGGGGCGCTCCTCGAGGCGACGGCGGGCTTCGGGACGCCGGTGGCGATCACGGGCTCCCTCATGGCGGGGTTGGGCTTCGAGCCGATCTACGCCGCAGCGCTCGCGCTGCTGGCGAACACCGCGCCTGTAGCCTTCGGGGGGTTCGGCATCCCGATCCTCACCGCCGGCGCCGTCTCGGGGCTAGATCCCTTCGAGCTCTCGCAGATGGTCGGGCGCCAAACGCCGTTTCTCGCCCTGATCATCCCCGGGATGCTCGTTACGGTGATGGCCGGTTTCAGGCGGATGCTCCAGGTGTGGCCGGTCGTAGCCGCCGCCGGCCTTGCCTTCGCCGCCACCCAGTTCGTGGTCTCGAACACGCTAGGGCCAGCGCTCGCCGACCTCCTGGCGGCGCTAGTTACGGTGGTAGCTGTCGTGGCCGTGCTGTCAGTCTGGCGTCCGAGCAGCGAGTGGCACTTCGAGCACGAGCCGCCGGCAGCCCAGAGGGAGAGCTTCGATACGCCTCCTCTGGGACGCACGGTCTACGCTTGGTCCCCATTCCTCATCATCATCGCGCTCTTCCTCATCGTTCAGATACCGCCGGTCAAGGAGACCGTTGGCAGCATCCAGACGTCGATCAACTTCCCGAGCGCCGAGGTAAGCGAGACGACGGGGCTGCCTGTCGTGCCCTGGCCGGGGCTCGACGGGCAGGTCAAGCAGGTGCCCCCTGTGGTTCCCAAGGCGGCGCCCTACGCCGCCGATTTCGCGACCAACTGGCTCTCGGCTGCGGGGACGCTCATCCTGATCGGGGATATAATCTCCCTGATAGTGTTGCGGGTCGGCCCGGCACGCGCTCTGCGGATCTACGGCCAGTCGCTCAACCAGCTCAAGTGGGCCATCCTCACAATAGTCTGCGTCCTAGGGCTCGGGTTCCTGCTCAACTACTCGTCAGCCACCTACACTCTAGGCCTCGCAGCCGCCGCCACGGGCATCCTGTTCCCGTTCTTCGCCCCGATAATCGGGTGGCTCGGGGTGGCGTTGACCGGCTCTGACACCTCCTCCAATGCCCTCTTTGCCAACCTCCAGAAGGTCACGGCCCAGCAGATCGGGGTCAGCCCGAACCTGACCGTCGGAGCCAACTCCTCGGGCGGCGTTCTGGGGAAGATGATCAGCCCCCAGAACCTCGCCGTCGGTACGAGCGCCACGGGACTGCAGGGCAAGGAGGGCGACCTGTTGCGCCTGGTCCTGAAGTGGTCCATCGGGCTCACACTTGTGATGTCCATCCTTGTGGTCCTCCAGGCCTACGTGCTGAAGTTCATGATCCCCGGTTAGGAGGGCTGAGGGCCTTGAAAGAGTCGCGCTACTGCGAAGCCAGCAGGATAGCCGCGAAGAAACCTATGTCGAACGCGGTTGCGCGCTGGGCAACCGCGTTACTTCAGCCTTCTCACAGAAAGCGCAGACCCTACCAGTCTGAGTGCTCAGCGCTAGCCGAAGCTGGGGTATTCCTTTGGCCGGTAGTCGAGTGCTAAATCGCAACCCTCGTGTCTTTGTAATTCGAAACCATGGTGTTCAGGACTATCCAGACTATCGGGAAGAGCCCGAACGCCACCCCCAGAAGCGTGGAATCGAGCGCCAGCCCTAACGGCATCCCGTAGACCAGAACGGCGATGACGAGCGCTACCGCAAGGGTCGCGAGCGACGCCCACTGTGCCGCGACCCTGACTCCCGCCAGCAACACGAAGAGCACCATTATGGGGATGGCGGCCGCCAGCGCCGAGAGTGCCAGGTTGCCCGCGACGGGCTCGTAGACCTGCTCGTACACGAGACCCTACCTCCCGATGGACGTTGCCTACACCAGAGCTTGCCCGGCTCCGCGTGGTACCAACCACGTTCCGCGAGCCGGTGGCATGAGAATCGTCAGAATGGCACTCCCCGGCGCCCGGCGCAAGTCATGTTACCGGGGCTCTATCTGGTCCTCCCCGGAGACGAGCGCCACGCGCAGGTCGTTGACGTTGGTGCCGGTAGGGCTCGTGATGAGGAGTGCTCCTCCGATCTCGAGCCCCGCGTACGCATCGTTGTTCGCCAGCGCTTCTTCTGGGTCGATCCCACCGCTTCGGATGGCGTCCGCCGTCGCGCCGTCCACCAGCCCGCCTGCGGCGTCTGTGGGGCCGTCGTTGCCGTCGGTGTCCGCCGCGAGCGCCGCCCAGCCCCCGATGCCGTCGAGCTCAACGGCCAGGGCGAGGGCGAACTCCTGGTTCGGGCCGCCCACGCCGTCCCCGCGAACCGTTACCGTGGCCTCGCCGCCGGAGACGACGGCGCAGGGTGGGGGGAGGGGATTGCCGCTCTCCAGGACCTCCTGGATCACCGCCGCGTACACCGAGGCTATGCCGCGGGCATCCCCTGTGATGCTTGTGGAGAGCAACATGGGCTCGTACCCGAGCTCCCGCGCCTTCGCTACCGCGGTCTCGGCCGCGTGCCGTCCGCTGCCGCAGATCAGGTTCACCACGCTCTCGAAGACGGGGTCGCCGGACTTGGGGGTCTCCGGGGCGTTCTTCAGGTACTCGGCGACGCTCCCGGGCGGTTCTATGCCGTAGCGTTCGAGCACTCTTCGGGCGGCGTCGAGGGTCGTCGGGTCTGGGACGGTGAGGCCGCTGGCTATCGCGGAAGGGTTATCACCCACTACGTCAGAGAGGAGGAGAGCGAGGGTGGGCGCTGGGGCGGCGAGCTTCACCAGGCCGCCGCCTTTGAGCACCGAGACGTGCTTGCGGACGGTGTTGATCTCGCTTATGTTCGCCCCGCTTCTCAGCAGCGCCCCGGTGAGCTTCTTCAGGTCCGCGAGCTCTATTGGCGGCGCGGGGTCGGCCAGGAGCGCCGAGGCGCCGCCGGAGATGAGGGCGAGGAGA
>JBJMIY010000219.1:0-4241 GCA_045806605.1 Rubrobacteraceae bacterium | reverse complement strand
CCGACGCCGGGAGGCCGGAGATCAGGCCGCGACCGGAACGATAGCGCGTCCGGCGGCGGCAGGTTAGCGGAGCCCTGTCGCCCGGACGAAGGCGTTTCCCCCGAGGCGAGCTTGGACGGTTCGCAACCCAGAGCGCTCGTCAGCGCGATCCACGCGGCGCCGGCCCCCGCAGCCTCGAGGAACCGCCGCCGCGTGACCCTACCGTCCAGGCTGTTCGCTCCTTCACCGTCAGCCACATACACCTCGCGCACCGTATCCAAAGTCCATAACTGTACCCTATTCCGGACCGCGCGCCCGGCCGGGGCCTCAGCGCGAATTGTTCGCATTATCGGATATCTCAGCGAGCACTTTGGAGAGCTCGTACATGTCCGGGTCGAGGGGACGCTTCTCGCCGACTACCTCTTCGAGGGGTAAGCGCACCGTCTCTTCGCCCCGCACCCCGACCATGATGCCGGGCTCGCCGTCGGCGAGCGCCTCGACCGCCGCGGAGCCGAGACGAGAGGCCAGGATCCTGTCCGTGGAGGTGGGGTCGCCGCCTGACTGGATGTGGCCGACCGCCGTGAGGTCGGCCTCGTAGGTCCCCTCGGCCCCGTTAATATACTCCTGCATCTCCCCGGCCGAGGGCTCGGCTCCCTCGGCCGCCACGATTATGAAGTGGGACTTGCCCCGCTCGTAGGCCTCCTCGATGAAGCGCAGGACGTCCTCGCGTTCAGCCTGGAACTCCGGGATGAGGGCGACCTCTGCGCCGCCCGCGATCGCGCTCATCAGCGCCAGGTAGCCGGAGTCACGGCCCATGACCTCGACTATATGCGCCCTGTTGTGGGAGATGGCTGTGCCCCTGACCTGGTCTATGGCCCTGACAGCTGTGTCCACGGCAGTGTCAACGCCGATGGCGAGCTCCGTGCCAGGCACGTCGTTGTCTATGGTCGCCGGAATACCGACAGCCCGGATCCCGGCCTCCCCGAGCGCCTTGGCGCTTGTGAGGCTCCCCCCTCCGCCGATTACCACAATGCCCTCCGCGCCTGCCTCGCTCAGCCGCTCTACCGCGCGCTCCTGCCCCTCGGGCTCCCTGACATCCTTGGAGCGTCCGGTGCCGAGGAAGGTCCCGCCCCGGTGCACGAGCCCCCCGAGCCGGTTCCGGTCTATCGGGCTGAGACGCCCTTCCAGCAGCCCGTCGTAACTGTCCTCCACCCCGAGGACCTCCCAACCGAAAGAGAAGGCCTTCTGCGCAACGGCGCGCACGGCGGCGTTCATGCCTGGGGCCACGCCCCCGCCGGTCAGGACGGCTATCTTCATGCGGTTCTCCCTCCGACTCGGAACACGGGCCGTATGATGCCCTGCGCGGCGCGTCGGCGCTTGTACACAAAGGGCTATCCCTCTCCCGCGACAGCCGTCTCGTAGGCGTGCCCGAAACGGTAGACGGTGGCCTCATCGAAAGGCCGCCCGATGAGTTGCGCGCCAACCGGCAGGCCGGCGGCGGTCGAGCCGCAGGGCACGGAGAGGCTCGGGAAGCCGGTGAGGTTCGTCGGTCCGGTAAGCCGGGTAACCGCCAGGCGGACGCTCTCCTCGTGGCCCCGGATGTCCACCTCCCTCGCGTCTATGGGCGTCGCGGCTATCGGCAACGTCGGGGTGAGGAGGACGTCCACCCCTTCCAGCGCCCGCTCGAAATAGTACTTCGCGCGCAGCTTCGTCTGCTGGGCTATGGCGTAGCGGTGCGCCTCGAGCCTCTCGCCGTGCGCGAGGCGCTCGCGAACCTCTTCGCCGAACCTCTCGGGTTCCCTCTGCAGTCGCTCCTCGTGCACCGCGTACGCGTCGGCGGCCAGCGTGAGACGCTGCGCCTCGAGCGTCTCCTGGAGACACGGGATGTTCACCTCCCGCATCTCCGCGCCCGAAGCCAGGAAGACCGCTATGGCCTCCCTCACCTTCTTTTCCACCTCGTCATCGAGATGGTCGAAGTAGAAGTCTTCGGGGACCCCGATCACGCCTCCCCTGACGCCGCGGTTCAGATCGCGGGCGAAATCCTCGGCGGGACGGTTCGAGGAGTAGGGATCGGCGGGGTCGTGGCCGGCGAGGGCGTTCAGGAGGAGCGCGTTGTCCTCGACGGTGCGGGTGAGGGGGCCGACGTGGTCCAGGGTCCATGAGAGAGGGAAGACGCCGCGCTTGCTCACGCGCCCGAAGGTCGGCTTCATGCCGACGACGCCACACAGAGCGGCGGGGATACGTATGGAGCCCCCCGTGTCGGAGCCCAGAGCGGCGTAGAGGAGGCCAGCGGCGACGGCGGCACCCGAGCCACTGCTGGAGCCGCCGGAGATCCTGGTCGTGTCGTGCGGGTTTCTGGTGGGGCCGAAGTGCGAGCGGTCTCCCGTCGGACCGTAGGCGAACTCGTGGGTGTTCGTCTTGCCGAGGAGTATCGTTCCCGCCTCTTCCAGCCTCAAGGCGACGCCGGCGCCGCGGTCGGGGACATGGTCCTTGAAGAACTCCGAGCCCATGGTGGTGCGGACGTCCCTGGTATAGATGATGTCCTTGAGGCCGACTGGGACCCCGTGCAGCGGTCCCCTGTAGCGTCCGGCCATGATCTCCAGCTCCGCCCGCTCCGCCTCCCGAAGCGCCCTCTCCCCCGTCACGGTGATGAAGGCGTTAAGGACCTTGTCTTCGACCTCGATGCGTTCAAGGAGCGTAACCACGACCTCGACCGGGGAGAGGCTCCTCTCGCGCAGCGCGCGGCCGAGGTCCGTCAGCGAGTTGGGAAGATCTTCGCATTTCCTGCCGGGCACTCGTGTCCTCCTCCTCTGGCTGCCACGTGCGTATCTTACAGCGTCCCGGCTGGTGTTCCGGGTATGATCTGCCGGTGCCAGACAGGTTCGAAAAGTCGCCAGGTTTCGACCGGAGGGTTTGGCTGCTCCTCCTGGCGATGCTCGCGTTCCGGTTCGGGCAGGGACTTTACTTCCCCTTCAGCACGATCCACTTCCACAATGTCGTCGGCATACCGCTCTCGCTCGTCGGGGTGGGCCTTGGCTCACTTGCGGTTGCGAGCGTCGCCTCGGGTCTGATCTCCGGCCCGCTCTCCGACCGCTACGGCCGCAAACCGGTGATGCTCGCGGCCCTCGCAGGCAGCTCCGTGGCTTTCTGCGCCTTCGCGCTCGTCGAAGGTTTTACCGGCTACCTGCTGGTCTCGGTAGCGGCGGGACTCGCCGGCAACAGCACGTTCGACGCGGCACGCAACGCGATGGTCGCCGACGTCACCCCGCCGGAGCGGAGGTCCAGGGCTTACGGCCTGGTCCGCGTCGGCGGCAACGTCGGGTGGGCGCTTGGCCCGCTGGTGGCAGGTCTCTCCGCAGCCTCTGCCGGCTCGGAGCGGATCTACGGGACGCTCTTTCTGGGCGCCTCCGCCCTTGTGGGGCTGGTGGCGCTGGTCGTCGCGCTGGCGGTCGAGGAGTCGCTCCCCGCAGTTTCGGAGCGGGCGCCCCTGATGGGTGCGTCGAGGCTGCGGGCTGCTTTTGCGGACGGCCCGTTCGTGGCCCTCCTCGCAGCGGGGGTCCTGCTCTACTACGTCTTCACCCAGGACTGGCAGGCGCTCCCGATCTACGCCAAGAACTTCCTCGGTGTAGAGGACGGTAGGATCGGCTTGTTCCTGGGAGCGAACGGGCTCATGGTCATCCTGCTCCAGCTCCCGATCTCCTACGCCATAGACCGCACCTCCAGGATCTGGGCGCTGCTCGTCGGCGCAGCCCTGTTCGCGGCCTCCTCGGCTACGCTGCTCCTCACCGAGTCGTTCTTCGGCATCCTCGTGGCCTTCGCCCTGTTCTTCACGCTGGCGGAGATGATCCTGGAGGTCGCGGGGGCAGCCCTGGCAGCCGAGCTCGCGCCCGTGAGGCTGCGCGGGACCTACCTCGCGCTCTTCGGCACCTGCTTCGGAACGGCCTACGGCGTGAGCCCCATCGTAGCCGGAGCGCTCCTCGAAGCCCGGCTGCCCGACTTCATCTGGCAGATACAGCTCGCCGCGGCCGGGCTGGCCGCCGTCGCGCTCGTGGTTTTGAGAAGTTTCAGGCTTCATGCATCAGCCATAAACCCGAGGCCTAGATCCTGAAACCTGAAGCCTATTCGAGGACGCGCAGGACTAGCACGGCCACGTCGTCGCGCAGGTTACCCTCTCCGAACTCGAGGGTAACATCTCTCATCTTTTCGGCGATGCCGCGAGCGTCGAGGCCGGCGCACGCGCGGAGGAGATCCCGCAGCCGTCG
>JBJMIY010000218.1:0-3465 GCA_045806605.1 Rubrobacteraceae bacterium | reverse complement strand
GCCGCGACCGCGGCCCCGCTTGCTAGAGAAGCCGCCTCCCAGGAGTGCTCGTTGAGGGCCGTGTCCAGGCTGAGGTAGCCCGCGCCCTGAGCGGAGAGGCTCTTGAGATGGTCCAGGTACGCGGGAACGTGGACCCTCGTGAGGTCTACTTCGTCCGCGGGGCTACAGGGACGCCACTCCACAGGCGCTCCCTCGCGCTCCGCCCTCTCGACACCAGCGAGCGCAGCCGGGAACCGCGCGGGGGACTCAACGGCGGCAAGCTGGTTGACGTGTCGCTCCGAGGCGGGATCGCTGTAGACGCGCAAGGGTCCCTTCCGTCATTCATCCACAACCCACTGCGACCCATTATCGTGGTCGCGCCCCACCTGCGGCAAGGCTCTAGACGCGCGTCGTCCCCGGGTCCTCCCTGTAGTCGAGGATCTCTTCTATCTCCCGCGCGGCGCGGGCGACGACCTCGCGGACGCGGTCGAGCTTCTCTCTGTCGAGCCGCCCCTCGTGCATCTCGCGTCCGAAGAGCTTGCCGAGGCCTACCATCTCGTGCTTCATCTCGTGCAGCCCCGCCGCGACCTCGGGGTCCCAGCGCCCCCCGCCTACCCGGCCCCAGATGTCATCGACGGAACGGCTGTTCTCATCGAGGAACCTGCGCCCCTCGGCTGTGATCTCATAGACCTTCTTGCCGTCCTGCTGCGTCGAGGTCACGTAACCAAGGTCCTCGAGCATCTGCAGCGTCGGGTAGACCGAGCCGGGGCTCGGAGAGTAGAACCCGCGGAAGCGCCCCTCGAGCGCCCGCATCACCTCGTAACCGTGAGAGGGCTGGTCCTTGATCAGGTCCAGGATCACGTACTTCAGATCCCCCTTCCCAAACACGCGCCCCCGCCTCGGGTCGAACCCGTGCCCCCGCCACGGCCCACGGCCGAAGAAACCCTTCATCCCTTTTGGCCCGAACATGATTTCGCCTCCTGTTTTCCTGCCGCCTTCACGCTGTCAGCTCCCGCCTGTCCATATCCCAAAGCGCGTACCCGAGCCTCCCCTCGCGGGCGCGCACCTCTATGTGCCCGTCCTTCGCAAGCCGCGAGAGCACCGTGTCAGCCTCTGCCACGCTGAGCGAGGTCTCGAGCGCCACCCTGGCGGGCGTGAGCTCCCCGTGCCGCGCGAGCGCCTCCAGAACCTCCTTCTCCCTTTTCCCCTCATCAATTGGCCTCCGCGCCCGCGACTCGAAGAGGCCAGCCACACTCCTCGCGGAGAGCCCGATCACCGGTATCAAAAAGAACGGTATCAGCCAGAAGAAGATGAAGAACGGGAAGAAGTCGAACCCGCCCGCCATCGAGAAGAGGAACAGCCCCCCAACCACAAGCCCCACCACCAGCACTACCGGCGGACCACCGCCCGGACGCGGCGCCATCCCTCGCCCCCTACCCCAGTAGCCCATCCTGCCCCAGCCGTACATCTCGCCTCCGTTCCACTCTCCAGCGAACCAGCGTTGCCGCAGTATATCACGATATATCGCGATATTACAAAGCTTGTCAGCACGCCACCTTTGGCTCCGCCCTAGGCGGCTTTTCAGCTTTCTCTCAGCACAGAGAGAAAGCTGAAATGCTGAGAAGCGACGGCGCCAGCCGGAGCGTGCTGGGCTAGTACCTCAGAAGGCGCGCGGGCCAGCGGGGGCGCGAGTCGTCGGGGTCGTCCTGCAGGCTGGATTCGGCGACTTTCCTGGCGGACCTGAGCTGTCTGCTCACGCGGTTGGCCATGCTCTTCTTGACTTTGGCGTAGCCTCGCTCTTCGATGTCGGCGCAGAACCTGGAGTAGAGGTCTTCGGACTTCTCGATGAAGTCTTCGACCTTCTTCCGGGCGCCGGGCTCGAGCCACATAGATCTCGCGAGGTAGCCGTTGGAGAGTCGGTCGATCAACGCGGGGACCCGCTCCCTCTGCTCTTGCTCGTAGTGACCGTCCCCGTACAGCGACGCCCAGGCGATGAAGCCCCTGTAGACGTCGGCGAGCAATATCTGTATCTCCGCCACGGCGCGCTGGCGGCGCTCGACCCGGTTCTGCCCGGCCTGCATGGTAGTACGCACGATGGTCCCCCTCCGGACTCGTCTCTACCCGATACCCACAACCTGTGCGGGCGCAGCGTAAACGTAGCACAATATGCGGTGTCTTTGCCACTACGCGAACTATCAGGCCCGCAGGTAAGCCAGGACGGCGAGCACCCTCCGGTGGTCCGTGCCGGTCTGGGCGAGGCCGAGCTTGCCGAAGATGCTCTTGACGTGCTTCTCGACGGCGCCGTCGGTGACGAAGAGAGTCCCGGCGATAGCGTGGTTCGAGCGTCCTTCGGCCATGAGGGCCAGGACTTCGCGCTCGCGCGGGGTGAGGGATGAGAGCCCCTCGTCGCGCCGGCGGCGGGAGAGGAGCTGTTCGACGACCTCTGGGTCGAGCACCGTTCCACCCGATGCGACGTCACGAACAGCGGCTACGAACTCGGGAACGTCGGCCACGCGGTCCTTCAGGAGGTAGCCCGTGCCGCGGGCGCCGGACTCGAGCAACTCGGCGCCGTAACGCTCCTCGACGTACTGCGAGAGGACCAGCACGGGGAGGCCGGGGACGCGGCCGCGCGCCTCGATGGCGGCTTTGAGACCCTCGTCGCGGTAGTCCGGAGGCATCCTGACGTCCACGACGGCCACGTCGGGACGGTGCTCTTCGGCAGCCGACACCAGCCTCGCGCCGTCGCCGACGGCGGCGACCACCTCGAAGCCCGCGTCGGACAGCAGCCTGGAGAGGCCCTCCCGCAGGAGCCCGGAGTCCTCGGCGATCACGACCCGTACCGGTAGCTGCGCGTCTCGCTCCGCGTCCTGCTTCGGCTCGTCCGTCACGGCTTCCGGTGGGTCGTCCCAAGGGGTATCTCGGCCCGCACGAGGGTAGGTCCGCCTTCGGGACTTCGCACCAGGAGCCGGCCGTCGAGAGCGGAGAGCCGGTCTCCGAGGCCCGAGAGCCCGCCGCCGGCTACCGGCGAGGCGCCGCCAGCGCCGTCGTCGGTCACCTCGACGACGAGGCTGTCCTCCGGGGCTCGCTCGCGCCACACGGCCACGCCTGCTTCCGAGGCGCCTGAGTGTTTCGCGGCGTTGGAGAGGGCTTCTGCTGCCACGAAGTACGCCGTCGTCTCGACCGCTTCGGGCAGACGGTCTTCGAGCCTCACGTCCACCGCGACGGGGATCCGGGATCTCCCAGCCAGAGCGGAGAGGGCCGGGTCGAGGCCCCTGTCGGTGAGGATCGCCGGGTGGATGCCCCGTACGAGGTCCCGGATCTCCGAGAGGACGCGCCTGGCCTCGCTGTGGGCCTCCTCTACCAGCCCGCGTACCGCCTCGGGGTCTTTATCCAGCTTCTCCTTTGCCATCCCCAGGTCCATCGCAAGCGAGACGAGGCGTTGCTGAGCACCGTCGTGCAGGTCGCGCTCTAGCCTGCGCCTCTCCG
>JBJMIY010000217.1:0-5850 GCA_045806605.1 Rubrobacteraceae bacterium | reverse complement strand
CCGGCGTGCTCCTCTCCTCGACGCCGATGTTCGTCGCGTTCTTCGCCCCTTTCCTCGACCGCAGCGTGGAGATAAACCGCATCCAGGCCCTGGGGCTCATGGTCGGCCTGGTAGGCGTCGCGCTCGTCGTCGGCGTACAGGCTGTCAGCTCGCTCGGCCAACTCCTTGGCGCCGTGGCGGTTCTTGGCGCGGCGGCCAGCGGCGCCATCTCCAACTTCGTCGTCAAGCTGCAGTACAGGGACAAGAACGTGCCACCGACAACGACGACCTTCTTCTCGCTGAGCGTCGGTGCCGTGCTCGTGGCTCCCTTCGCCTTCATCACCGCGTCGGGCGACGCGCCGGGAGCGCGCGCGATCATAGCGGTCATCGTTCTCGGTCTCGCCTGCACGGCGATGACCTACCTGCTCTACTACCAGCTGATCGCCGAGGTGGGGGAGGAGCGGGCGGCGCTCGGGAACTACTTGACGCCCATCTTCGCGCTCTTCTACGGTGTGATCCTGCTCGGCGAGCAGCTTACGATCGATGAGATCATCGGGCTGGCCCTGATCATCGTCGGAGCGGAGATCACGCTGCGCGGAGACAGCGCCAAGCGCGCCGGAGGCAAGGCAAAAGCCCACGAGTATAGGACGCATCCGCCGTTCCATTGAGGCAGTATGGTTCTGGTGGCTGACCGGCGGTCGATCTCCGAACGCGTTTCGTTCGGTAGCTCGGTAGCTCAGAGTGATGCTCTGGGGCCAGTCGCGGCGAGGATCGCGACCTCTATATTGTTGACTACCTTCGCGGCGAAAAGTAGTCTGGTGGCGATGGCCGTGAAGGCATCTGAGGGAGGTCGTGCGTGTACCAGTTGATCGTACGCGGGGCGCGGCTCGGGGACGAGGTCGTCGACGTCGGCATCGAGGGCGGCAGGATAGCCCGGATCGCCGCGCGGCTCGACGAGGGCGCCGGGCGCGAGATCGACGCCGGGGGCCGGCTCGTCTCGCCGCCCTTCATCGAGTCCCACGTGCACCTTGACACCACTCTGACCGCAGGGGAGCCCCGGTGGAACGAGTCCGGGACGCTCTTCGAAGGAATCCAGATCTGGTCCGAGCGCAAGAAGGGCCTCACCCACGAGGACGTGATCTCGCGCGCTACACAGCTCCTTCGCTGGCAGGCGGCCCAGGGCGTGCTGCACGTCCGCACCCACGCCGACGTCACAGACCCGGAGTTCACCGGCCTTAAAGCCCTGCTCGAGGTCAAAGAGAAGGTGCGCGGCTGGATGGACGTCCAGATCGTCGCCTTCCCGCAGGAGGGCATGATCTCCTTCCCGAACGGCGTAGAGCTGATGGAGGAGGCGCTGAGGCTCGGCGCCGACGCGGTCGGGGGCATACCTCACTACGAGCAGACCCGCGAGATGGGGGTGGAGTCCGTGAAGGAGAGCTTCCGCCTCGCCGGGAAGCACGACAGGTCCATAGACATCCACTGCGACGAGACCGACGACCCGCAATCCAGGTTCCTCGAAGTCATGGCAGCCGAGGCCATACGGACCGGGATGGGGTCGCGCGTCACCGCGAGCCACACCACTGCATTTGGAAGCTACGACAACGCCTACGCCTTCAAGCTGATGGGGTTCCTGGCGAAGAGCGGTATGAACTTCGTGGCGAATCCCCTGGTCAACATAACGTTGCAGGGGCGCTACGACACCTACCCCAAGCGGCGCGGGATCACGCGGGTCAAGGAGCTCTGGCAGAACGGGCTCAACGTCTCCCTGGGCTACGACGACATCATGGACCCGTGGTATCCCCTTGGCACGGGCAACATGCTGCAGCCAGCCCACATGGCCGTCCACGCGTGCCACATGACGGGCCGCGAGGAGGTAACGGCCTGCTTCGACATGGTTACCGTGAACGCCGCCCGCACGCTGGGACTAAAAGACTATGGCATTGCCGAGGGCAAACCTGGCAATCTGGTGCTGGTGGACGCGCCTGACAGATGGGAGGCGATCCGTCGCCTTGCGCCTACGACGCTTGTGGTCAAGGACGGAGAGGTGATCTCCGAGACGAGCCCGCCTGAGTCCCGTCTCATGGGCGAGGTCGTGGATTTCGAGAGGAAAGCGACGCGGAGTAGTGGAGAGGAGAAAGGTGGACAGGCGACCCGAGGTTGAGGATCGGGTAGGGCACGAGCGTGCCGAGCTCGAAGAAGCCGTGCACATCGAGAAGCACAACAGCATCGCGCCCGTCCCTGAGGAGTACAAGGACGCGACGCCGCTGGACCAGTTCTGGATCTGGGCCGGCGCCAACATCGCCCCGATCAACTGGGTGCTCGGGGCACTCGGGATCGTTCTCGGCCTGGGGTTCCGGGACACCGTGCTCGTCCTCGCGCTCGGGAACGTCATCGGGGTGCTTATCTTCGGCGCGTTCGTGCTGATGGGCCAGAGGACCGGGGTGACGCAGATGGTCCTCTCGCGTAGCGCGTTCGGACGCAGAGGCGCGTACTTTCCCGCCTTCTTCCAGATAGTTATTGCGACCGGCTGGATCGCGATCAACACCTGGATCATCCTGGACCTCAGCGTCGCCCTGCTCGAGAAGCTCGGCATCGCCGGCACGCCGATAACCAAGGTGGTCGTGGTGCTAGTCCTGATGGCGATACAGGTCGGCCTCGCCACTTTAGGCTTCTACGCCATCCGTACCTTCGAGAAGTGGACCGTGCCCATCACCCTGGTCATCCTCGTCGCCATGTCCATCGTCGCGTGGAGTAGCGGCGAAATCCAGTGGGGCTACACCGGCGAGGCCACAGGCGCCGCGCGCTGGACCGCGATGAGCCAGGTCATGACCGCCATCGGGATCGGGTGGGGGATCACCTGGCTCGCCTACGCCTCGGACTACTCCCGCTTCGTCCCGCGCACGGTGCGCCGCAGCCGGCTCTTCTGGGCTGCCGCACTAGGGCAGTTCATCCCTGTTCTGTGGCTCGGCATCCTCGGAGCGTCCATTGCGACGACGGGGACGGGCGTGGACCCGGCCGTGATTATCGTCAACACTTTCGGCGCTCTGGCGGTGCCGGTGCTATTCCTGGTGCTCCACGGTCCCATCGCCACCAATATCCTGAACGTCTACTCCACCTCGGTGTCGGCGCTCGCCGTGGATATCAAGGTTCGCCGGCACATCCTGTCGAGCATCGTCGGCCTCTTCGCCACAGCCTTCACGATCTACCTGGTCTTCGCGGGCAGCCTCGCCGAGCAGCTCGACGCGTGGCTGGCGACCGTTGTTGCCTGGGCGAGCCCGTGGGCGGCGATCATGCTCGTCCACTACTACATCATCAAGCGCGAGAACATAGACGTCGAGGCGCTCTACCAGTCCCCGAGCGAGTCGCGGGTCGGCGACGTGAACTGGGCGGCGATAATCTCCCTCATCGTCGGCCTCGTGATGACGTGGCTGTTCCTCTACGGGCTCGTCGCGCCGCTGCAGGGACCCGTCGCGCGGGCCCTGAACGGCCTCGACCTCTCGTGGCTGGCCGGGATGCTCACCGCAGGACTTCTCTATTACGCCCTCTACAAGCTCGGCCTGGCGAACCCCCGGGCCGGTGCCAGGGAAGAGGTCGGCGATCCACCGCAGATCGACAGGAGCACCGAGGCGTAGAGAAAACTGACCACACGCGGGCTCGCGCGAACCGCGCGGGCCTGCGCATGGTCGATGCGAACTGAAACTTGGAGTCTACGCTGTGGATTCCCGGGCGGCTTGTCAGTACGGCTAGAACTGAGCGCACTGCATATTGTGCGCAGGTGACGTCTTTGCCGAAGATGTTGTCGAAGTAAGAACTGGTGGAGGCGGACCTTTGACTAGCGTTGGCGTGCCTCCGTATAATTTTCGTAACGCAAGGTACACGGCATGACAGGCAGGAGCGCTACCGGAGGAGGGGGGATGTGCTCCGAGCATACCGACCCGTCGGCTGAGGCGTCACCTCGGTCGGCATCCAGGGCGTTTGATCGCCGCGACTTCTTGAAGCTTAGTGGGGCCGGGCTGCTCAGCGTGGTCCTGCTCGGATCTGGCGGCCTCGGCAAGGTCTTTGCTCAAGCGGGGCCTTCGCCAGAGCCCTCCCTCGTAGCGGAGTTCGAACAGGCCGCCGAGGAGTATGGGGTGCCGGTGGAACTATTGATGGCGATGGGCTACGTCAACACCCGCTGGGAGATGCCCCCGCCCGAGGCAAGCGCTTACCGGTGGGGCGATCTGCACGGCTTGGGTTCCTACGGGATCATGGCCCTGGTGCAGAACCCTTACTCCGACACCCTGGGCGAAGCCTCCAGGCTTACCGGCATCCCCCAGGAGGTTCTCAAGACGGATCGCGCCGCGAACATTCGGGGCGGCGCGGCCCTGCTCGCCAGTTCCGCAGGAGGGTACGCATCCGGGGACCTCTCGGACTACTTCGGCGCGGTAGTCGGAAGAGGGCTGGGAGCGGGCAAGAGCTACATAGCGGTCGCTGGGATAGGGGGAGGCGAGCTGTACGCCGAGCAGGTCTTCGGAACCCTGCGGACGGGAGCCTACAGGACGATGTCCTCGGGTGAGACGATCTCCTTGCCCCTCCGTATGTCCAACCCTGCGATCCGGAACATTCATGGTCGGTAAGCCGCCGGTCGTCTGGCACCCTGCCGACTGGTCGAACTACACGGCTGCCTACCGGGGAGCCTCCCAGATAGAAAGGGTCGTGATCCACGTAGCCCAGGGCACCTACTCTTCGGCGGTCAACTGGTTTCAGACGCCTGGATCGGGGGTTTCGGCCCACTACGTGGTCAGGTCAAGGGATGGTCAGATAGCCCAGTGCGTCGACGACGCGAACATCGCCTGGCAGGCCAATACCTGGCACATGAATCGAACGTCGCTGGGTATCGAGCACGAAGGATACTTCTACGACGCGACCTGGTTCACCGAGGAGATGTACCGGTCCTCGGCGAGGCTGGTTGCGTACCTTTGCGTGTGGTACGGGATACCGATTAATCGCCGGCGCATATTGGGGCATTACGAGGTCGCCTACACCGAGTGCCCCGGTCCCTGGTGGTGGTGGGACTATTACATGGATCTCGTGTGGTGGTATGCCGGGGTATAGTTCGGGCCCATCCGAAACTTTCCGGTTAATGGGCGGACGGCGACCATGAGGAGATTGTCGGGGACATCCTGCGGCCTTCATGACGCGACCCGCGCAACACTACTGTGCGAGGCGGACAGGCCGTGCCAGACGTTCATCCACTGTCGTCTCTCGCCTCCTTGAGAGTAATGTGGAGCGGGAGACACAGCGCAACATGACACGGTTCCCAGTGCGTAACCTCGCTAAGTCCGACAGAGCGGTACAACCCGGCGGAGTCACTCCTGGCGGACACACCTGCCCGAGAGGCGGGCGTCTGCCATACCTGCCAGGCCTCGACGGTATGCGCGCCCTCGCCGTCATCGCCGTGCTCCTCTACCACTCTGGAGGTGTAGGAGGAGGGGGAGCCGTCGTCCCTGGTGGCTTCCTGGGCGTCGAGGTCTTCTTCGTCATAAGCGGCTACCTCATAACTTCCCTCATCCTCGCCCAGTGGCGCAATACGGGGCGAGTCGAGCTCAAGGCTTTCTGGGTGGGCAGGGCAAGAAGGCTGCTGCCAGCGCTCTATGTGGTTTTGGTAGTAACGCTCACCTACGCTGTAGTGTTTTTGCCAGGGGAGGTGGCTGGGCTAAGAGCAGATGTGTTGGCGGCTATGGGGTATGTGACCAACTGGTATCTGGTGTGGGGTCATGAGTCCTACTTTGAGGCTGTAGGGCGCCCATCGCTATTGAAGCATCTGTGGTCATTGGCAGTCGAGGAGCAGTTCTATGTGGTGTGGCCGCTGGTCCTGGCCTTCGGGCTGAG
>JBJMIY010000216.1:0-13337 GCA_045806605.1 Rubrobacteraceae bacterium | reverse complement strand
CACGAACTGCGTGACCGGCTCGGGCTCGACTCGGGCTACGCCAGCCGCCTCCTACGACGGCTGGAGAACGAGGGTCTCGTCGTCGTCGAGACGCACCCCACCGACCGGCGGCGGCGGCGGCTTTGCTGGACAGTCGCAGGGCTCGCGGAGGTCCTAGAGCTCGACCGCCTGTCGGACCTGGCTGCCAGAGCGTTGCTCGACGAAGTGCCGGCCAGCAACCATGAGCGGCTGTTGGCAGCCATCGCCGAAGTCGAACTGTTACTGCGGGCGACACTGGTGGACGTCGCCGTCGAGGATCCCTGCCATCCCGACGTCGTGAACTGCTTCACCTGCTATGCCGAGGAGCTCGACGCCAGGTTTGCCGGAGGCTTCGACGCCGGAATCAGCATCTCGGCCAACCCGGAGGAGCTGACGCCACCGTCCGGCTACTGCATGGTAGCCCGGCTGCGAGGTGTTCCTATCGGATGTGGCGCGCTGAAGCTCCACGGCGCGGCACCCGCTGAACTCAAGCGAATGTGGGTCGATCCGAGTTCGCGCGGGCTCGGCGTCGGCCGGCGCCTGCTCGAAAGCCTAGAAGGACTGGCGCGCGAGAATGGAGTGAGGGTATTGCATCTCGAAACCAACCGTGCTCTCGAGGAGGCGATCGAGTTGTACCGCAAATCCGGGTTCGAGAAGGTTGCTCCGTTCAACGGCGAGCCATACGCTCACCACTGGTTCGAGAAGACGTTGACCTGACCGGCGGCTGGGTTCCCGAGCACGGAACCCCTTGCTACTACCCAACGCGCTCTAGCCGCGGGATCTCCCGTTTCGGCCATCCTCGGGAGCGTCGCGCAGGCCGTGCCTCTTATGCCAGCCGGCGAGCGACTCGTCCGGGTACTCCGGGAAGCGACGCTCGTTCGGACCCGATGGGACCTCGCACCACGGCGCGGCGTAGTCGAGCATAATATGGTCGCGCTCGGGGGGCTTCGGCAGCGGGGTGTCTACGGCGGAGGCGAAGGGGTGCACCAGCTCCGGCCAGTTCGGGTCGTAGACCCAGAGCGCGCTACCGCACGAGCCGCAGAAGTTGCGTTCCGCCGCGCTGATAGGTACCCCTTCCGTAGCCTCACGGTCGTAGAGCTTGGCGTTGTAGACGCGGAGGTTCTCCTCGCCCTCGACCTCCAGGGTGTTCGTAAGCGCACCGAGGTTTATGGCGTATCCGCCCCCTCCCGCCGTCTTGCGGCAGATGGAGCAGTAGCAATACATGAACGGGTAGGGTTCCGGGGACTCGACGCGGAACCTGACGGCTCCGCAATGGCAGCTGCCTTCGAGTAGCATGGACCTACTTCCCGCCTTCGAGCCCCTTCTGGAATGCGGTCCAGGCGAGGGTGGCGCACTTGATGCGGGAGGGGTACTGGATCACACCCTTCAGGGCTGCCAGATCGTCCATCTCCGGGAACTCTTCCTCGCCGACCATCATGGCTTTGAAGTGGGAGATCTCCGCCTCCGCACCCTCGCGGCTCTTCCCCATCAGCCGCTCGGTCATCATCGAGGCCGAGGCCTGGGAGATGGAGCAGCCGCGTCCAGCGAACTTCACGTCGGCGACCCTGTCCCCTTCGAAGACCGCATACACGGTCACCTCGTCGCCGCAGAGAGGGTTGAGAAGGTGCTCCTCCAGGTCGGCGTCCTGCAACTCGCCCCGGTTCCGGGGCCGCTGGTAGTGGTCCATGATGACCTGGGTGTAGAGCTCGCGCATCATGGCTTCGCCCCGCTGAACGCATCGAAGAACTCGCGGGCGCCCACGAGCGCCTCGACTAGCGCGTCCACTTCCTCTGCGGTGTTGTACAGGTAGAAGCTTGCCCGCGCCGTAGCCGCGACGCCGAGCCGCCGCATCAGGGGCTGGGCGCAGTGATGCCCGCTCCTTATAGCGACGCCCTCCTCGTCCAGGAGCTGCGAGAGATCGTGCGCGTGCACGTCCGGTAGGGAGAAGGAGACGAGCCCGGTTCGCTCCTCCTCGGGACCGTACAGGCTGATGCCCTCAATCTCAGATAGCCGCCGGTAGGCGTACTCTGCGAGCCCCCTCTCGTGCTCCCTGACGTTCTCCATGCCCAGTCCGTCGAGGTAATCCACGGCGGCGCCAAAGCCCACGGCCTGCGCGACGTTCATAGTTCCGGCCTCGAACTTGTAGGGCAGATCGTTCCAGGTGGAGTGATCCAGATGTACCTCCCGGATCATCTCCCCTCCGCCCATGAACGGGTCCATCTCCTCCAGTACCTCTGGACGGCCCCAGAGCACCCCGACGCCCGTGGGCCCGAGCATCTTGTGCCCGCTGCACGCGAAGAAGTCGCAGCCGAGCTTCCTCACGTCAACCGGCAGGTGCGGCGCGCTCTGCGCCCCGTCTACCAGCATGAAAGCGTGGTTCTCGTGCGCCAGCTCCGCCAACCTCTCGACCGGGTTCACGGTGGCGAGCACGTTCGAGGCGTGTATGCAGCCGACGAGCCTGGTCTCCGGGCCTATGAGGCGTTCCGCTTCCTCCATGTCCAGCGTGCCGTCATCCTGGATAGGAATAAAGCGCAGCTTCGCGCCGGTCGCCCGCGCAGCGAGCTGCCAGGGGACGAGGTTCGAGTGGTGCTCGGCCTCGGTGAGGACCACCTCGTCGCCTTCGCGCAGGAACTTGCGGCCCCAGGCGTGGGCGACGAGGTTTATGGACTCGGTCGTGCCGCGGGTGAAGATCAGGGCTCTCTCGTCCGGCGCGCCGATGAAACGTGCCACCTTCCGCCGCGCCTCTTCGTAAGAGGCCGTCGCCTCTTCGGCGAGGCTGTGGACGCCGCGGTGGATGTTGGCGTTGCGCCGTTCGTAGTAGTCGGTGAGCGCGTCAAGTACTCGCCGCGGTTTCTGGGAGGTCGCGGCGTTGTCAAGGTAGACGAGCCTCTTCCCGTTCACCTCACGCTCGAGGATGGGAAAGTCGTGCCGGATCTCCTCTACGTCGTACACCCTCTACCCCCTGCGGCGCCTCCTGCCCATGGTCGGGCTGACCTTAGCCTCGCTGAGAGCCACGTAGACGTCGTCGCCTTCAACTTTTACGTCGTGGCTGGGGACAGGTCTTATGGCCGGGAGGGTGAGCGCCTTCCCTGTCGTCACGTCGAACCTGGCGCCGTGGCGGGGGCACTTTATCTGGGAGCCGATCAGCTCTCCCTGGTCGAGCGGCCCGGCGTCGTGGGTGCAGACGTCCTCGATGGCGTAAAACTCGCCGTCCACGTTGCACAGAGCCACTCTGTGACCTTCCACCTCGTAGACGCCCACCTCGCCGGGCGCGACATCCCCGGTCTTCGCTATCTTGTGGAACTCGGCCATCTACGCCACCCGTTCCTCGAAGCCGAGCCCGATCTTGGCCTCTATCGCCCGATCCAGCTTCTCCTTTAGGCCGGGGAGGGGGATGCGGCTCGTGACCTCGCCGAAGAAGCCGAAGACAACGAGCTTCTCGGCCTCCGGCCTGGGGATGCCGCGGCTCATCAGGTAGAAGAGATCCGTGGCGTCCACCTGCCCGGTGGTCGAGCCGTGGGAGCACTTGACGTCGTCGGCCATGATCTCCAGGTTCGGCAGAGAGACCGCCATCGCCTCGTCAGTACCGAGTATGAGGTTCCGGTTCGTCTGGTAGGCGTCCGTCTTCTGCGCCCCCGGCTCGACCCGGATGAGACCGGAAAAGACCGCGAGCGACTCGTCCCTCAAGGCGCCCTTGTAGAGCAGGTCAGAGTGTGCGTTCGGCGCCAGATGGTCCTGCAAGGTGTGGTGGTCGAGGACCTGGTTCGAGTCGGCGAAGTAGAGCCCCAGCATCTCCGAGTCGCTCCCCGGCGCCGCGAGCCCGGCCTCGACGTTCGTGCGGCTCAGCTCGGAGCCCAGCGAGACCACCAGGCTGTTTATGACGGCGTCCCTCCCCGTCGAGGAGCGGATGGTGTTGAAGTGCCATACGTTGCGCGCCCAGTTCTGCAAAGAGACGTAGTGCACGTTCGCGCCTTGCCCGACAAAGAGCTCGACCGTGCCGTTGGACAGGGCGGGCTCCTCGCCGCCGGCCGAGGCGTACTCGTCTATGTAGGTGAGCGTGGCACCCTCCTCGACCACGACGAGGGTGCGCGGCATTATAGAGCCCGTGACGTCCAGCCAGCGGTAGCTCTGGATCGGGACCTCCACGTCAACCCCGCGCGGCACGTAAAGGAACGACCCGCCGCTGAAGGCCGCCGCGCTTAAAGCCGCGAACTTGTCGTAGCTCTCGGGCACCAGCTCGAAGAGGCGCTCCCTGACCAGATCCTCGTGCTCCCTGAGAGCGGTGTGCAGGTCGGTGAAGACGACGCCTTTCTGCTTCAACTCTTCATCCACGCGAACGAAGGTCGTCTCGGAGTTGTGCTGGACGAGCAGGGCCGAGTTCGCCTCGCCCTCCTTTATGAGCCGCTGGACGGCGTCGGGGAGGTCACCTTCCCGCGTCACGTCGGGGCTCGGGGAGTAAGGTAGGAAGTCCTCCACCCTCACGTCGGAGATGTCCGTGTAGCGCCACGCTTCGTCGCGCAGCGTGGGCATCGGCATCTCCTTGAAGACGCGCCACGCCTCCAGGCGCCTCTCGGTGAGCCACGCGGGCTCGTCCTTGAACGCCGAGAGCGCTTTTACGGTCTCGGCGCTAACTCCCTTACTCTTCAGAACCTCCGGCACGCCGTTCGTGCTCATGTATCACCCTTCTATCTCATCTCGAAAACGGGGCGGACCCATGAGAGCCCGCCCCGCCAAACCTCCGCTCTGCAACTAGTCGTGGTAAGAACCTAGCCGACCGAGCCCTCCATCTCGAGCTGTATCAGGCGGTTCAGCTCTATGGCGTACTCGAGCGGGAGCTCCTTGGCGATGGGCTCGATGAAGCCATTGACGACCATCGCCATAGCCTCCTCCTCGGAGAGGCCGCGGCTCATGAGGTAGAAGAGCTGGTCCTCGCCGACCTTGGAGACCGTAGCCTCGTGCTCGGTCGTGACCTTCTTCTCCTCGATCTCGATGTACGGGTAGGTGTCCGTCCGCGCCTTCTCATCGAGCAGCAACGCGTCGCACTCGACCCGGCTCTTGGAGCCCTCCGCGCCCTCGTGCACCTTCAGGAGGCCGCGGTAGGTGCTCCGCCCCGTCCCCTTGGAGATGGACTTGGAGGTGATGCGCGAAGAGGTGTTGGGGGCCGCGTGCACCACTTTGCCACCCGCGTCCTGGTGCTGCCCGTCACCGGCGTAGGCGACGGAGAGGATCTCTCCTCTCGCCCCCTCGCCCATGAGGTAGACGGCAGGATACTTCATGGTGAGCTTGGACCCGAGGTTGCCGTCGACCCACTCGACGGTGGCGTTCTCCTCGGCCACGGCCCTCTTGGTGACCAGGTTGTAGGTGTTGTGCGACCAGTTCTGGATCGTCGAGTACCGGATGCGGGCGTTGGGCTTCGCTATGAGCTCGACGACCGCGGAGTGGAGCGAGTTCGTGGTGTACGTCGGGGCGGTGCAGCCCTCGATATAGTGCACGTACGCGCCCTCGTCGGCGATGATGAGCGTCCGCTCGAACTGGCCCATGTTCTCCGCGTTTATGCGGAAGTACGCCTGCAAGGGGATGTCCACGTGGACCCCCGGCGGGACGTAGACGAACGAGCCCCCGGACCACACTGCGGAGTTCAGCGCCGCGAACTTGTTGTCGTCGGGCGGGATGATCGTGCCGAAGTACTCGCGCACCAGGTCCTCGTGCTCGCGCAGGCCGCCGTCCATGTCCAGGAACACGACGCCGGCCTTCTCCCACTCCTCCTTGAGCGAGTGGTAGACGACCTCGGACTCGTACTGGGCGCCCACGCCGGCCAGGATGTCGCGCTCCGCCTGCGGGATGCCGAGCTTGTCGAAGGTGTTCTTGATGTCGGAGGGCACGTCGTCCCACGAGCGGCCCTGGTTCTCCATCGGACGTATGTAGTAGTAGATGTCGTCGAAGTTCAACTCGCTGAGGTCGCCGCCCCACGTGGGGGTGGGCCTCTCGAGGAAAGCCTCGAGCGCGTTCAGACGGAACTCGAGCATCCACTCGGGCTCGTTCTTGTGCTTGGAGATCATGGCCACGATCTCCGGGTCTATGCCCTTCCTCGGGGTCTTGAAGAAGTACTCCTCGGGGTCCCGGAAACCGTACTTGTAGGTGTCGAGCCCGAGCTCCTGGATTGTCTTGTCTTCGGGCATTCGCTCTCCTCCTGTAGCTCCGCTAGCTCTGGGCGCCGGCGCCGAACTCCTGGCGCACCCAGTCGTAGCCCTTGTCCTCGAGCTGCTCTGCGAGCTCCTTGCCGCCCGAGGTGACTATGCGGCCGTCGAGCATGACGTGCACCCGATCCGGCTCGATGTACCTGAGTATCCTCTGGTAGTGCGTGATGATGACCGCGCTGAACTCCGGCCCGCGCACCTCGTTCACACCCCTGGCGACGACCTGCAACGCGTCGATGTCCAGCCCCGAGTCGGTCTCGTCCATGATGGCGAGCCTGGGGTCTAGCATGAGCATCTGCAGGATCTCGTTGCGCTTCTTCTCACCACCCGAGAAGCCCTCGTTGAGATACCTCTCGGCGAACTTGGGGTCCATCTGCATGACGGCCATCTTCTCCTGCAGGAGCCTGTACATCTCCATGGGAGAGAGCTCCTCCTCTCGCACCGAGTTGACCGCGGTGCGCAGGAAGTTGGCCACCGAGACGCCGGGTACCTCGCTCGGATACTGGAACGCGAGGAACATCCCCAGCTTGGCCCGCTCGTCGGGCTCGAGCTCGAGAACGTCCTCCCCCTCGAAGGTGACCGTACCCTCGGTCACTTCATACCTGGGATGCCCCATGAGCACGTTCGCGAACGTGCTCTTCCCCGAGCCGTTCGGGCCCATGATCGCATGGATCTCACCCTTGCCGACCTCGAGATCCAAACCCTTCACGATCTCGTTGCCGTCGATCTCAACCCGCAGATTCTCTATCTTTAGCATCAAACCCCTGCCACTGACCTGTACGAGACTTTGTTACTAAGCAAACCTATTTAACCATACCATTATACCCCCAACAACACAGGCGAAACAGAAGTAAGAACTTTTCCTGAAATCCGGCAAAATCATTATTTTTAGGCGCATTTCGATTTCCGAAGCCACCACCACAGCGCCAAGCTGCGAGCCGTTGTCATCAGTGACCCTCCGGAGGGAGCTTGTAACATTAAGGGACCCCGGAATGCGGTTTTGTTGGGAATCGTTCCCTATAAGAGGGTAGTCAAGGGCGTTCGAAGAAGGCCTCTAGATAGAGATTCCCGTGCTCACGCTAGGTTACGCGAGGTTCCGAAGCCGGGTCTCACCGGACTCGAGTTCGCCTCGCGGATCAGCGTTGCGGTGCAGGTAGCCGAGGGCCAGTATCTTTCCGTCTACGGGCAGAGGCGCGACGCTGGTGATCCAACCGACCTGCCTGCCGCTCTGCACGATTTCAGCGCCCGGCGCGGGAGGGGTGCCCTCGACTACGAAGCGATGGAGTTCCCTGTTCGGGTGGCCGCGGTAGTGCATCCGGGCGACGGTCTCCTGTCCGGGGTAGCAACCCTTTTCGAAGCTTACGGCCCGCTCCAGGATGCCGGCCTCGGCTGGGAAGTTCTCGGGCGTGATGTCCGATCCGAACCGGGGAACGCCGGCTTCGATGCGCGCGGCCTCGTATGCATCGAGGCCCGCCGCGACTGCCCCTCGTTCCCGGAGATGGTTTCGAGCCGTCTCCAGAGCGTCGCTCGGACCGAGGAGGTCGTAGCCGCCGACGGGCAAAGCAACGCCCGCGGCGAGCAGGTCCGCGCCGTTGAGAGACACCTCGGCGCTCTCGTGCTCGGCGAGGTCGGGAGCTTCGAGGAGGTCCCCCGCCCGGGGACCGTAGAGGCCGAGGACGCCCCAGGACGCATCGGAGAGGTCTTCGAGTCTCACGCGGTAGAAGGGAGCGTAGCGGCCCAGCAGCTCCTTCGCCGCAGCGGCTCCCTCTGGCTCGACCGCGATCAGGATGTCTTCACCGCTCTTCAGGACGCGCAGGTCGGCCTGGATGCGGCCCTTCGGGTTGAGGAGAAGAGCGTAGACGCCGAGGCGGTCTTCTTCGGGCACCTGGTTGGTGAGGACGGCGTTCAGCATCTCCACGGCCTTCTTCCCGGAGAGCCGCAAGATCTTCCTGTATGAGAGGTCCACAAGGGCCGCACCCTCCCTGAGGGCGGCGTACTCATTGGAGACTGAACCGTCCGAGGAGCGGGTATACACCGCCTCGCCGGTGTCCGGTCGATCCCGAAGCTGAGAAGGTCTCGGATCTTCCATGCCGGTATTTTAAGCCATGATGTCTAGGAGGTCGCAGATGGCGAGGTTCGTGGTGCTCGACGTAGACGGCACGCTGATGGACACCAACTACCTGCACACCGAGGCGTGGGCGCGGGCGTTCGAGGAGGTCGGGCACCGGATACCGAGAGCCCGGCTCCACAAGCAGATCGGGAAGGGCTCGAGCCTCTTGATCCGCGAGTTCGTCGAGGACGAGGAGACGGAGGAGAGAATCGACGAGCTGCACAGCGAGATCTACGCGGAGCTGCAGGAGTACGGCCACCCGCTACCTGGGGCGAAGGAGTTGATCTCCTCCCTGCGCGAGCGGGGTTACGAGGTATGGTTCGTCACGAGCGCCAAGGACGAGGAGCTCGAGCACCACATGCAAGAGCTCGAGGCGGAAGGCAGGATCTCTGGCGTCGTCAACTCCAGCGCCGTCGAGAACCCGAAGCCCGCCCCCGACATCTTCGAGCTTGCCCTGCAGAAGGCCGGCGCCTCGCCGGACGAGACAGTCGCCGTGGGAGACGCCGTCTGGGACGTCGAGGCGGCGGACGCGGCCGGCATCCGCACCGTCGCCGTCCTGACGGGCGGGGCGTTCAGCCGGCAAGAGCTCGAGGAAGCCGGCGCAGTCGCTGTCTACGAGGACTGCGCCGAGCTGCTCGACTCGAGTTTCCCGGAGTAGGTTAACCGGCGCGTGCAGCCCGCCTGGTTTTGTACTAGAGTGCGCATCGCTGTCTGAAAGAGGGCCGATTTTGATCGGTCGGCCCAGGAAAGAAAGGCGGGCGCAAGCGCATGGCCCAGGGACCGGTGAAGTGGTTCAACGACGAGAAGGGCTACGGCTTTATCTCCCCGGACGACGGTGGTGAAGACCTCTTCGTCCACTACTCCGGCATAGAGGGCGACGGGTTCAGGACGCTCGATGAAGGTGCCCGCGTAACGTTCGAGAAGACCCAGGGCAAGAAGGGTATGCAGGCCGTAAACGTCCTTCCCGCCTGAAACAGGGGCAGAGCTGGTGAGTGGGCCGGGCGAGACGCCCGGCCTTCTTATTTCCCGGATCCATACCTCGCGAAGGCGTACCTGGCGTCCGAGTAGACTACGGGCAGCGGGAGGCCGGCCTCGTTCGCTAGCCGGGCGGCGTCTGAGTACTCCGGGGCGAAGATGAAGTCCTCCCCGTCCAGGCTCCCGACCTTGATCCGGCACCTCCCGTAGGGCAGTTCGACCTCGACGACGCGCCGTTCGGCGACGCTGCGCCCGACGCGGAGGTGCCGCACGCCCAGAGCGCCGGTCTCGCGCATGAGGAGCCGCGCCATGCCTTCTCGGGCGCCGGACTGGACTAGCGCGCAGATCTTGTAGGCTCCGCGGCCGCGTTTCATTACTATGGGCTCGAGCCAGGCGTCGAGGGCTCCGGCCGCGAGGAGGCGCTCGACCGCCGCTCCGAGGAACTCCCCAGGCGCGTCGTCCACGTTCGCTTCGAGGAGCTCGACCTCACCCGGCGAGCCCTCCAGCTCACCGACCACCGCGCGCAGCAGGTTCGGGGCGTTGTCCAGGCGTATTCTTCCTGCCCCGTAGCCTACCTCTCGCAGCTCCATCGGCGGGGCCGCGTCCGAGAAACGCCCGCCCGTGAGGGCGCTCATGAGGGCCGCTCCGGTCGGGGTGGTCGTCTCGTGCGGCTCCTCCACCCAGCGCACCCGTGACCCTTTGAGGACCTCGAGCGTCGCAGGACCGGGAGCGGGAAGGGGGCCATGGGCTGACCCGACGACGCCGTTGCCCATCGGAAGGGGCCCGCAGCTGACCGTCTCCGCGCCGAGGAGCTCGAGCGCCACGCAGCTGCCCACCACGTCGACGATGGAGTCCACGGCGCCGACCTCATGGAAGGTTACATCCTCGGGATCCCGGTCGTGGACCGCGCCCTCCGCAGCTGCCAGGAGCCGGAAGGCTTCCAGAGCCCGCGCGGATACCCGCTCGGGCAGGCCGGCTCCTGCTACGAGGTCACGTACGTCTTTGAAAGTGCGGTGGGCGTGTTGCTCCGGATGGGTAACCTTTGCCCGCAGCGCCGCGACGCCGCTTATCTCGACCCGCTCTGTCGCGAGGTCGAAGGCGACGCCGAGGTTGTGGAGAGAGCTCGTGATCTCGCGCAGCGGCGCCCCCGCCGCGACGAGGCTCGCGAGAGTCATGTCGCCGGCCGCGCCGCCCACGGGCTGAAAGTGGACGTGGGTCAAGTCGCTCGCCGCGGGACGCGCCCGAGGGGCTTCGCTCTACTCCTCTCGCCCGTTGGAGATCTTACGCGCCGCCATGAGGGTGGCGGCGAGGGCGATAGCGAGCAGTATCAGAGGCCGCGGGTCGCTCCTGACGGCGTCGGTGATGGCGGAAGGGTTCCTCTTCCTGCGGGCCTCGACGACGGCGTTGGCCTGGCGCCTTGCCGAGTCGATCAGGCTCCGCCCCGCGCGGGTGACGGCCCCCTTTACGCGGTCCCTGAGCTTCATGCTGACCTGCTTGCCGACGACCTTTGGGTCGACGTGCTGGCGAAGGTCCCTCACGTCCCGGGCCATGCGCGCCCGGATCTCGAACATCTCTCGCTCTATGCGCTCCGGTGTCTCGCTCACGACCTGAACTGCCCCTTCACCCAGTTAATGTTCTGCTGGAGGGCCCGTATCGTCCGGTGCGGCACAGGGTCCATACTCCGGAGTATGTTGGCGCCCGTCCCCGCCAGTATACCGCCGATCAGAAGCAGTACGCCAGAGACGATGAGCGCCGAGAGCCACAGCGAGAGGAAGAGGTTGAGCACGTACACCCCGGTCAGAGAGATGAAGATGAGGAAGACGAGCATGAACACGGCCCCGATGGCGAGAAGACCCGCCGCTATGCCGGCCTGCCTGGCCACCGGCGCGAGCTCCGTCTTCGCCAGCTCGACCTGCTTGTCGACCAGCTCCTGAAGCTGGGGCTTGAGAGCCTCTATGATCTCCTTGATGCTCCGGTCCGAGGGCTCGGGACCCTCCCTCAACTCCCTGCTGAACTCCGCGACCCGCTCTCGCCCGTCCATCTCCCACGCTCCTTTCTGCCAGTGGTGCGAAAACTCGCGGCTCTGGACTTAGTTACCCTCGCCTAGCCCCAGGTAATCTCCCGTCTGACCTCCCTGGCGCCTAGTAGCCAACATAGCATAAAGCACGCGAGGCTCTCCCGTGATGTACCATGTATTGAGGTAAGCAAGGTCCTCGTGGGGAAGGAGCCGTTTTGAAGCTGTACCTGGCGCTCGGCATTGCCTCCGGTGACGTGGCCGCTTTCGTGGGCGCGGGAGGCAAGTCGAGCGCCATGCTCACCGTCGCCGGCGAGCTCGCCCAAGCCGGTATGAAAGTCCTCGTAGCCCCGACGACCAAGATGCTCGTGAGCGAGGCCCAGAGGATCGGCCCGCTGGTCACCTCGGAGGACGCCGGCGAACTGCGCATGAAGGCCGAGGAAGCCCTCTCCAACGCGGCCTCGGGGGTCGTGGTCGGCAGCGGGTTGCTCTCCAAGAACCGAGTCGGCGGCGTGGAGCCAGCCGACATACCTTCCCTCGCCCCGCTCGCCGACGTGGTGCTGGTCGAGGCCGACGGGTCGCGGCGGCGCCCGATCAAAGGCACAGCCGATCACGAGCCCGTCCTGCCTGACGCCGCGACGCTCGTCGTCGCCGTCGGCAGCATCCGCGCATTCGGCTCACCCGTAGACCAGGAACACGTCCACCGCCCCGAGCTCTTCTCCAAGCTGACCGGCGTCGGCGCCGGCCAGAGCATAACCGCTCGCGCTTTCGCCCAGGCTATGGCCAAGGGCTCCCTCCGTAACGTCCCAGACAACGCGCGTACCGTCGCACTCATTACCGGCGTCAAGCCCGGCAAGAGCATGGCCGACGCCTCCGTCGTCACCCGCGAACTTTGGCGTTTCGGCGTCAAAAAGGTAGTGCTTACCTCCCTCCCCGATGAGCCGACACGCCGAGTCTGGCTCCCGTAGACGACACGCGGATCATCAACTCTTGACTTGACAGCCGCATCAGCCCTCTGTATTCTTGTGTTATAAATATGCGACAAAAATGGCAAGTAGGTGAGTGCTATAGGAGTTTGGATCGACGTCGACTCGCGCGGTGGGGTTCCGATCTACGTCCAGATCGTGGATCAGGTACGGCATGCGATCGAGGTCGGAGGCTTGAGCGCCGGGCAGCGGTTGCCGACGGTCCGCCGGCTGGCTGAAGACCTCGAGATAGCGCCCAACACGATCGTCAGGGCTTACAACGAGCTGCAGCGCGTGGGGTACGTCGTAAGCCGGCCCGGGGTTGGGACGGTGGTAGCGGAGGGTATCGAGGAGGTAGCTCGCGAGCGAAGGGTCGAGGAGATCTTCGAGCGTTTGCGGGTTCTGGTACGCGACGCGGCGGCCCTCGGGATAAGCGAGGACGAGCTGTGGGCCAGTCTGGACGCGGAGTTCGAGCGCATACCTCGGGATAACTTCTAGGAGCATTGGGAGAGCGCAGAGAAGTAGTCCGACCGTCGCCGCGTCTTCCGCGCGCGGACGGGCGCTTCGCGCCCAGCCCTACGGGACCGCTCCACGTCGGCAACCTGCGGACCGCTCTCTTGGCCTGGCTCTTCGCCCGTTCTGCGGGCGCACGTTTCCTCGTGCGGGTCGAGGACCTCGACAGCTCGCGCGTCCGGGAAGGGATGGAGAAAGCGCAGCTGGCGGACATGTGGGCCCTTGGGCTCGACTGGGACGGGCCCGTCGTGCGCCAGTCAGAGCGGCTGGCGCTGTACGAGGAAGCGATAGCCAGACTCGACGACAAGGGGCTCCTCTCCCCCTGCTATTGCACGCGGGCGGAGATACGGGCCTCGGTCTCGGCGCCGCACGGTATCCCCGCCGCCGACCGGTACTCCGGAACCTGCCGCGAGTTGACGGCAAGAGAGCGTGCCGAGAAGGAAGTTTCGGGCCGTCCGCCCGCCCTGAGGGTGCGCGCGGAGAACATCCGCGTATCGTTCGAGGATCGTCTGCTTGGGCCCTATGAGGGTGAGGTAGACGACTTC
>JBJMIY010000215.1:0-3278 GCA_045806605.1 Rubrobacteraceae bacterium | reverse complement strand
GGACCCTGGAGATGCTCGCGGAGCTGTCGGGGGTCAGTCGAGCCATGATCTCCAAGCTCGAGCGCGGCGAGAAGAACCCGACGCTCGTTGTTACGGCGAAGATTGCAGAAGGGCTCGGGATGAACCTGTCGCGGCTGGTCGGCGTCGAGGAGATGAGGAAGGTTGTCGTGGTGCCTCGGGGGAGGCGGATGACCATGCGCGACCCCGAGACCGGCTTCGAGCGGCAACTGCTCTCTCCGAGCCTCGGCGGACGCGGGGTTGAGTTCATGAGGAACGTCGTGCCGGAAGGCTCGACCTCGGGCGAGCTCCCACCGCACCGCCGTGGCGTGGAGGAGTACGTGGTCGTCGAGCGGGGGCGCTTGAGAGCCGTCCTTGGAGGAGTGGAGTACGTCCTGGAAGAGGGCGATGCAGCATACTTCGAGGCTGACGTGGCGCACCGGTTCGACAACGCGGGGGCTGGGGAGTGCAGCTACTACCTGGTCATAGATTCGAAGGGTAGATGAGAGGTGTGCTCAGGAAGCTTGGAGGAGATTGCCGTCGCGCAGTCGCATTTCGCGGCCCGCGCGATGGCCCCTGTAGTAATCGAGCCTGTCTGAGGGTGTCTCCAGCGTGGCGAGCTTCGAGTTTTCCGTGAAGCAGCACTGCTCTCCGTAGCGGCCATCGATCAAGCCGTGCCGGTAAGCGCTGGTAAGGTTCTGTGGTTCCGGGTCCATCATGATAGCTTGACGGGGATAACCTCGGAGCCGCAGGCCGGGCACCAGTACACACCGTCGGGGAGTCGGCGCATCTCCGGGTGGCCGCACTCGCAGGCGTGGCCCCCGGCGGCGTCCGGCAGACCGGTGATCCTCTGCAGGGTGTCGAGGAGCGGGCCGCTGAGGAGGCCGCCGCACGAATCACAGCGGGCGGAGTTATGTCCGAAGGATCGAAGCTCGTGCGCCTCGCAGAAAGGGCAGGTGAGAGGGTGCGACTTGGTAGCAAACGTGTCTTCCATCTCGTGTCCTCTCCGATTACTCGGCCTTACACCAAGAATTATCCACTGCAAACGCGGACACGGCATCCCCAAAATGAGTGATCTTTTTCTAGCCAATTTTGAGTAGATGGCCCGGCCGAGTAGCCGGCAAGAGCCATACCTCGGGGTCGTCAGAGAGCGTAGGCGCCGGTGGAGAGCTGGTCGATTACTCGCCCGCGCAGGACTCCCACGTCGGGCCAACCGAGCTCTTCGAGGGGGACGAGCAGGTCGCGCGCGCCTGCGTGGATGGGGGCGTTGGCCGGCAGGGTGCGGCGGGGGCCGTCCTCGAGCTCCACGAGGCGCTTGCGGCCTCCACGCTTGCCGCGCTTGGAGCGGTCCTCGCCGGCGACTTCGACGATGTCGAGGGAGTAGTCGATCATGGGCGCGTCGGCGATGGCGCCGCCGACCCCGTAGGCGTCGCAGACAGGGTTGAGGTAAAGGATGTACTCGACGTCTATACCGCCTGAGGCGAAGATCCTGACGTGCTCGAAGCCGTTGCGGTCGAGCTCCCAGCGCACCTCGCTCATCAGGTCGCGGAAGTCGCCGCGGCGGTTGCCCGGGGTGTCGAGCCTCACAGCGAAGATCGAGTCCGGTATGGCGCGCGCGGCGATCAGGGCGCCGAATTTCTCGTCATCGAAGGTGTCTACCAGGATGGTGCGCGGCACCTCGGGGTCGATGATCTCGTCGAACGCCTTCGCGGCCTCCGCTGTAGAGCCCAGGATCAGGACGAGGGCGTGGGGTAGGGTGCCGCTCGCCGGAATACCCAGGCGCCTGGCGGCGAGCTCGACGGCGACCCCGTCGCAGCCGCCGAGGTACGCGGACCTCTCGATCATCGGCGTGATCGCGGGGTGCATCCTCCTGGCGCCGAAGGAGATCACCAGCTTCTCGCCCGCCGCGAGCCGGCAGCGGGCCGCCCCAGTCGCAACCCCCGAGGCCTGGCAGAGGAAGCCCAGAATAGCCGTCTCGTGCTCGGCGAAGGCCGAGTAAGGCCCCGAGAGCGTCAACACCGGCTCGTTGGGGCGGCAGATGGTGCCCTCAGGCACAGCCCGCGCCTCCACCTCGACCCCCTCTAGAAGTTGGGCCACCTCGTCCAGTCCCGCGACCACGAACCATTCCTCAGGGTCTGAGGTCTTGTACGCGACCTCGGCGTGGACCGGAATGTTCTCGAGGGCCCGGGCGCGCAGTATCTCCATCGTCCGGTGGAAGTAGACGTCAGCGACCTCGGCGCCCCTGATCTCCTCGTCCGACGCCGTGTTGAACCCCGGACCCCAGGTTCGTGCGCTCTCCCCTTGCATCGCCGTGAGCCCTTTCCTCTAGCCTGCCTGCGGCACATGATAGCTAATGAACGCGTTAACAAGTCAACACGAAAGCCTATTGTTCAAAAATGTGCCTATTTGCAGGCAAAAAGTAAGTTATTATACAGGCGAGTGTTACAAGCTCTAACTTTGCCGACGCCTACAGGCGGCTTCGGGGTGCGAAAGAGCTCTGTATCTGGCAGGCCTGTAGTGAATGGCTCAGTTAGAATATAAACCTAGATGGACGCAGCCAGACCCATTCGAACCTTTGCGGCTTCGGCAGGGACCCCTTACGCTGCAGAGGCTGCGGCCGAGGTATATAGAGCGGGGGGGAACGCAGCTGACGCGGCGGTCGCTGCGGCGGCTGCCGTGAGCGTTACCGAGCCGTTGTTGAGCTCGATCGGGGGCGGCGGCTTCGCGCTCGTGCGCGACCCGGACGGGAAGAGCGAGCTCATCGACTACTACGACACGATGCCGGGCAAGGGGTTGCCGGAGTCGGCATTTGGGGCTGGCGGCAGCCCACAAACCGTCGTGCTCAAGTATGGGGCGGGGGTGAACTCGACTGTGGGGGGGGCGTCGGTGGCGGTGCCGGGCGCTCTCAGAGGCTGGGAGGCTTTGCTCGGGCGTCACGGGAGGCTCACGCTCGAAGAGACGCTCGCGCCGGCTGTGAGGTTGGCGCGCGAGGGGTTCAGGCTATGCAAGACGAGCGCGATGTGGATCCAGGTCGCCGAGGAGGTGCTGAGGCTAACCGAGGAGACGAGGAAGAACTTCTACAAAGATGGCCGGGTCTACCTCGAGGGCGAGGAGGTGCGTTTCCCCGAGCTCGCTGACACGCTGGAGGCGATAGGAGAGGGGGGCGCCGAGGTGCTGTACGCAGGCGAGCTCGCGCGGCGCCTCTCGGGCTACATCCTCAAGATGGGTGGGATCATCACCGAGAGAGACCTCGCAGAGTACCGGGCCGTCATCCGCAGGCC
>JBJMIY010000214.1:0-5030 GCA_045806605.1 Rubrobacteraceae bacterium | reverse complement strand
GGGCGATATCTAACTGACTGCAAGCTTCGGCTGCGCCCCGTACGACTCCGGCGACGGCCTCGGGGTCGAGCCTGCCGCTCGCGACGTAGTCGAGGAAGAGCAGCGGGCTCGCGCCGGTGGCGAGGACATCGTTGGCGCAGTGGTTGACGATGTCCGCGCCTAGAGAGTCGTACCGCCCTATCTCTCTGGCGACGAGGACCTTGGTACCTACGCCGTCTATGGTCGAGGCGAGGACCGGCTCCGTGTATCCGCCGAGGGCGTAGAGCGCGGCGAAGCCACCGGCGCTTCCGAGGACCTCGGGCCCGTGGGTCGCTTCCACGGCGGAGCGCATGAGGTCCACTGCCTGCTCCCCGCGCTCTATGGAGACGCCTGCGGCCTCGTAGGAGCTCCCCGTCATCCGCCCCGCGTGCCTGCGTAGTGGGTACGGTTCTCCAGGGCGAACTTCTCGGAGGAACCGGGGATCGGGTAGTCTCCGTCGAAGCAGGCGCGGCACAGGCGGCCTCTGGGCTGGCCCGTGGCGGCGACCATCGCCTCTGTCGAGAGGTAGGCGAGCGTGGTGGCGCCTATGTGGTCCCGGATCTCCTCCACCGAGTAGTTGGCGCCGACGAGCTGATCTCTGGTATCCATGTCGATGCCGTAGTAGCAGGGGCCTGTGATCGGCGGCGAGGAGACGCGGAAGTGGACCTCCTTCGCCCCAGCCTCGAAGAGGAGCTTGACGAGTTTGCGGCTCGTGTTACCGCGGACTATGGAGTCGTCTATGACGACGACGCGTTTGCCCTTTATCACTGAGGGCAGCGGGTTGAGCTTGAGGCGCAAGCCCAGCTGGCGCATCCCGTCCGTCGGCTGGATGAACGTCCGGCCGACGTATCGGTTCTTTATGAGCCCTTCGGCGTAGGGTATGCCGCTCCGCCTCGAGTACCCGACGGCGGCCGAGATCCCCGAGTCCGGGACCGGTATCACGACGTCGGCCTCGGCCGGAGCTTCCTCGGCGAGCAGCTCCCCCATACGCTGGCGCGCGCCCGCGACCTCCCGCCCGTCGAAGCGGGAGTCGGGACGGGCGAAGTACACGTACTCGAAGACGCAGAGCGCCGGGCGCGGGCTCTCTCCACGGAAGCTGTGCAGCCCCGAATCGTCTATGACCACGATCTCGCCGGGAGCGACCTCGCGCAGGAACCGGGCGCCGATGATATCGAGGCCGCAGGTCTCGCTCGAGACGGCGTAGCCGCCTTCGACCTCGCCTATGCACAGCGGCCTGAAGCCGTGAGGGTCGCGGAAGGCGACGAGCTTGTCGCGGAAGATCATGGCGACCGAGTAGGCGCCCTCGAAGCGCCGCATGGCCGCCTGCACGGCCTCGCCGACCGAACGGCCCTGTTCCAGTTCCTTCACGGCCGCGGCGGCTATAAAGGTCGTGTCCGAGGTAGAGTTGAACTCGAAGCCCTCCTCCGCGAGCTCCCGCCCCAGGCTCACGGCGTTCACCAGGTTGCCGTTGTGGGCGACGGCGACGTTGAGCTCGCCGCGGCCGTGGAACTCGGGCTGGGCGTTCTCCCACGACGCGGAGCCGGTTGTCGAGTACCGGACGTGACCCAGGGCGATGTGCCCGGCCTCGAGCGCGGCGAGCCTCGCCTCGTCGAAGACCTGGGAGACGAGGCCCATGTCGCGCACGGCCGTCGTCCTCTCGCCGTCGGAGACGGCTATCCCGGCTGACTCCTGGCCGCGGTGCTGGAGGGCGTAGAGGCCGAAGTACGTGCGCTGCGCCAGCTCCCCCTCCAGCTCGCGCGAGTACAGGCCGAAGACGCCGCACGCCTCTCTGGGCTTGCCGTTGTCCTGGAGACTCTCGCTCAAGAAGCTCACCCTCCCGGTCTCAGATCCTGTCAAGCTCGGCGACCGTCCGATCGTTCCTGACGTTGCCCGTGTTTAGCGTCGAGGCAGGCTCGAAGAGCAGCACGTGCGCCTCCTTCTCGGCCACTGGGCGATGCTCGACGCCGCGCGGGACGACGATGAACTCTCCCTCCTCGATCCAGGTGTTCCTGTTCCGGAACTCCATCCGGAAGCGCCCCTTGACGACGAGGAACAGTTCATCCTCATCGTCGTGGTGGTGCCAGACGAACTCGCCGATGAACTTGACCAGCTTGACGTACTGCCCGTTCAGCTCGCCCACTATCTTCGGCTTCCACCGCTCGTCGAAGAGCGCCAGCTTCTCCTCGATGTTCACTTTATCGACGCTCAATGAGTCACCTCCGCCCCTCCAGGCGCGCCGAAGAGGTCCCGCTCGTATGCTTTCCTGAGATCTTGCAAACTCACGTCTACGAGATCGCCGATCTTGAACCTGTCCCCGCCGGTAATTCCGACCCTGTCGTAAGCCACACCGCCCAGGGCGTTCTGCAGATCGTTCCACCGCTCTTCCGGGACTGCGACCAGAAAACGTGCTCCCTCTTCTCCAAAGAGGATGTCGGCTGTACCCCCGGCACCGATAATGCTCTCGATCTCATGGCCTTCGTACTCGAACCCGACACGGCCAGCCAGCGCCATCTCCGCGAGCGCTACCGCCTCCCCGCCGCCCGACAGGTCATGCGCCGTGTCAACGAGCCCGGAACGGATCATGTCTCGGACGAGATCGGAAGCCTCTTTCTCCGCCGCGAGATCCGGCCTCGGCGGTCTACCCGCGACCTTGCCGTGCACCACGTCCAGGTAGTCGGAGCCTGCAAGGAGTGACCCATCAGGCGGCCCTCCCCCGAGCACCACTACTACGTCTCCCTCGCGCTTGAAGGCAGGCGTGGCGTGGCGGCTAACGTCCTCGAAGACGCCGACCATGCCAACGACAGGCGTCGGGTAGACGGCTCCGGCTTCGGTCTCGTTGTAGAGGCTTACGTTGCCGCTCACGACCGGGGTGCCGAGCGCTTCGCACGCCCTGGCCATACCCTCGATGCACTCAGCGAGCTGGTAGTAGGCCTCTCGTTTCTCCGGGCTGCCGAAGTTGAGGCAGTTCGTGATGGCGACCGGCCTCGCCCCGACGCACGAGAGGTTGCGGTACGCCTCGGCGACAGTCGCGGCGCCGCCGCCTCTCGGGTCGAGATAGCAGTGACGGCCACGGCCGTCCGTGGTCATGGCGTAGCCGAGCTTCGTGCCTTTTATCCGCATCACGGCGGCATCCGCCCCCGGCAGCACCACGGTATTGGCGCCCACCTCATGATCATACTGCTCGAAGATCGAACGCCGCGAGCAGAGGTTCGGGTGCGCGAGCATCTCTAGCAGCACCTCGTTGTAATCCCCCGGCTCGGGGATGTCCGCGACGTCGAGCTCCTGTACCTCGTCGAGGTATGAGGGACGGACCACGTCCCGCTCGTAGAGCGGGGCGTCGGCGAGGAGTTCGGCAGGGACGGAGCCGACGACCTCGCCACCGCTCTTCACGCGCAGCTCCCCGTGGCCGGCGACGCGCCCGATCACTGCTCCGACCAGACCGTAGCGCTCTGCGAGAGCGAGTACTCTTTGCGCTTTTTCCGGCTCGACGACGGCGAGCATTCGTTCCTGGGACTCGGAGATCACGACCTCGTAAGGCTCCATCCCGCTCTCCCGCAACGGGACCCTGTCGGCCTCTATCTCGATGCCGACGCCGCCCTTCGCGGCCATCTCGGAGGCCGACGAGGTTATGCCGGCCGCTCCGAGGTCCTGGAGAGAGACGAGCAGTCCTTCTTCGAGGAGCTTCAAACAACACTCGATCAGCATCTTCTCCGCGAACGGGTCCCCGACCTGGACGTTCGACCTCCTGGACTCGGACTCTTCCGTCAGCTCGTCCGAGGCGAAGGTGGCGCCGTGTATGCCGTCGCGCCCGGTCTTAGAGCCGAGGAGGACGACCAGGTTGCCTTCTCCGGTGGCCCGGGAGCGGACGAGGTCCTCGGTGCGGATGAGCCCGACGCACATTGCGTTCACGAGCGGGTTGCCGGAGTACGCCCCCGCGAACTCGACCTCACCCCCGACCGTCGGCACGCCAACGGCGTTCCCGTAGCCCCCTATACCGCGCACCACTTCTCCAAACAGGTAGCGGTTCCTTCCCTCGTCCAGCGGCCCGAACCTCAGAGAGTCGAGGAGCGCGACCGGCCTCGCGCCCATCGCGAGCACGTCCCGGATGATGCCGCCGACGCCCGTGGCCGCCCCCTCGTAGGGCTCGACGGCCGAAGGGTGGTTGTGGCTCTCTACCTTGAACGCGAGGGCCCACCCGTCCCCGACCTCGACGACGCCCGCGTTCTCGCCGGGGCCTTGCAACACGCCTGCTCCCGAGCTCGGGAAGCGTCTCAGGAGCGGGCGGCTGTTCTTGTAGCCGCAATGCTCGCTCCACATTACGGAGAAGAGCGAGAGCTCCAGGTAGTTCGGCGCCCTCCCCAAAAGCTCCAGGATGCGGTCGTACTCGAAGTCCGAGAGGCCCAGAGTGCTGTAGGTCTCCTGGATGTTCAAACCCTCGCCCCCGCGAAGACCGAGCGCAGGATCCTCATCCCCTCCTCGGAGCCGAGCAAGGAGTCCGAGACCCGCTCGGGGTGAGGCATGATCCCCACCACGTTCCTGCCTTCGTTGCAGATCCCCGCGATGTCGTTTATTGAGCCGTTAGGGTTCTCCAGGTAACGAAGCACGACGCGGTCTTCGTCCTCCAGTTGAACGAGCGTCGCGGGGTCCGCGAAGTAGTTACCCTCGTTATGCGCGACCGGGAGCGTGAGCTCCTCACCCGGCTCGCATGAGGAGGTCCATGGGGTACCGGTCGTCTCCACCCGCACGCGGATGCGCCGGCAGACGAAGCGCATGCCCGTGTTGCGGAGCAGCGCGCCCGGCAGGAGATGAGCTTCGGTCAGGACCTGGAAGCCGTTGCAGACACCCAGGATGGGACCGCCCGAGCGGGCGAAGTCTTCGAGCGGAGCCATGACGTTGGCGAAGCGGGCGATGGCGCCGGGACGCAGGTAGTCGCCGTAGGAGAATCCGCCGGGCACGAGAACGGCGTCAGAACCCTTCAGGTCCGCGTCGGCGTGCCAGAGCTCGACCGGCTC
>JBJMIY010000213.1:0-13011 GCA_045806605.1 Rubrobacteraceae bacterium | reverse complement strand
AGTCCGTGCGGGCGATTCTCTCAGACCCCGACCGGCTGCGGGCCGACCTGGATGCGATGATAGAGATGAAACGCCAGGCGTCCCGGAATGACCCGACGGAGGAGATAAACCACTGGTTGAAGGTTCTTGCTGATGCCGACGAGAAGCGGGCGAAGTACCAGCGTGCCTACGCTGCGGACGTTATGACCCTCGCCGACCTCAAGGCCCGGCTTGCCGAGCTTGAGCAGGAGTGCCAGATCGCAGAGCGGGAGCTTGAGTCCCTGCGCGAGCAGGAAATAGCCGACCTGGAACGTGACCGGGACACCCTACTTGAAAGCTACGCCGGAGCCTCCGAAGACGCCCTGGACGCGCTAACACCGGAGCAGCGCCACAACCTCTACAGGTTTCTGCGAATAGGGGTGCTTGCTCACGCCGACGGCTCCACGGAGATCGTGCTGGGCACCCTGCTCAGCTACGAAGAGGTTTGTACAACGGACATGACATCCAGAGAACCATTGCTTCCAACGGGCGATAAGCTCCTGTTCACCGAGTTTCCTGGAATTCCGGCGTTCTTCGAATCTCGCAGTTGCGGAGGGGCGCGTGACCGGGGATACTCGGCTTGACAGATGTCGGTTGGGTCCTCGGGGCCGTGGGAGGTGTGAGCAATGCTGGACCACGTGGGTGTACCTGTCTCGGATTTCGAGCGGGGCAAGCGCTACTACGCGCAAGCCCTCTCCCCGCTCGGCTACGAGCTGATAATGGAGCCCAGCGCCTCCGCGGCGGGGTTCGGTAGGCTGGGCAAGCCGGACTTCTGGATCGCCCAGGGCGAGATAGGCCGGGCCCTCCACATCGCGTTCGCCGCCGAGGACCGCGCCACCGTTGACGCCTTCTACGAGGCAGCCATGGCGGCGGGCGGGCGCGACAACGGTGGTCCCGGGCTTCGTCCCCACTACCACGCGAGCTACTATGGTGCCTTCGTCCTCGATCCGGACGGCAACAACATCGAAGCGGTCTGCCATAAGCCAGCAGAAGAAGTCTGAGGGCGGTCTCGCCAACCCGGGAGAGCCTGTTCGCGATGAACAAGACAGACATCATGTGGCGACGCTGCATGATGTGCGGGAGCTCGGCGCTCCCGTGCCCTAGCGGCCGAACAACCGGCGCCAGAAACCCCTCTCCTCCAAGCGTGGTTCGGTAGCTGTCTGGCGGCGCAGGAGGTCGATGAGGATCTCGCGGTAGAGGAGCTGGACCTCCATTCCGCCCTCCATTCTCTCTGGTGGGGGGCTCAAAGCAACGTACTCGACCTACTCGCCCTGGTACTCGAGGAGCGCAATCAGCTCCTGCGCCGAGACCTCGCGGGCGCGCCAGTCCTCGCCGAACTCACCGATGGAGTCCAGGAACTCCTCGGCCTCCTCAACCGAGTCGAACAGCGGCACCGCCTCATCGGATTCGTCGAGCACAATCGCGAGCAGCTCGTCTTCTGCCTCCGGCCCGCCGACTATGACCACGTGATTCGCCGCCGTGTCCACACGACAACTCTACTAGATGCAGCCGCCAAAAGTCCTTGCAAAGGCGCTGCGGGCGTTTATAGAATAACGCTTGATGTGACGTGAAAGTTGCGAGTCTAGAGCACTCGACCCATTCTCCAGGACGGTAAGCGACTTGACCACCTTGCCTGCATCAGCAGCCGCGCCGAGTATCTCCTCCAAGGATATGTGGCTGGTCTCGCCCTTCTACGACCTCGCCTTCATCATCTTCTCGAGCGTGTTGCTGATAGTGCCGCACCTGTTCTCCCAGCTCGGCGGGCTCTCGAACGTCCTCGTCGACCTGGTCGTCACCGCCTTTATCGGCGGGCCGCACCTGTTCGCCACCTACACGATGACCTTCATGGAGCCGCACTTCAGGGAACGCTACAGGCGCTACACGTGGGGAGCGTTGCTCATGCCGGTGCTCGTGGTGACGCTCGCCGTCGTCAACCTGACCTTGCTGGTCACCATCTTCTTCTTCTGGGCCTCTGTGCACGTCATCCACCAGGCGGCGTACATCGCCGACTCCTACCGCTTCAAGGACCCGCGGGGCCGCGCTCCCGACCTCGCCCGGTGGCAAGTCGTCTCGAGGGTCATAGACTACGGGCTCCTCATGACGAGCCTCTACCCCATAGCCACCTTCAAGTTCACCGGGGCGCCGCTCGTGATCTTCGGCCACAACCTCTCGAGCCACGGCTTCGAGACGGGAGGAAGGGCGCTCCTCTTCCCCGAGTTCCTTAAGTTCGAGTGGCTAGGACCGCTCGCCGCAGCCGGATTCTTTGCGTTCCTGATCGCCTTCATCGCCAAGACTCTCTGGGAGTGGAGGGCAGGGCTCCTTCACATCCCCAAGACGCTGCACATGAGCCTCGCCGGGCTACTCTTCTTCGTCACGCCGGCGCTGCCGAACCTCGACGTGGCCTTCCAGGGCCTCAACACCTGGCACTCCTTCCAGTACCTGGCGGTCGTGCTGTATCTGAACCAGGTGCGCTCCGAGCGCGGCCTGATCGGCTCCCAGTACGTGGCGCGGGTCTCGAGCAGCGGACGCCGCCTCTACTGGATGTGCTTCCTGTTCACTCTGGGCGCCGCTGTCGCCTACCTGCTAGTCCTCGGCGTGAACGTGGCGCTCGGGACCTACGGCGGGAACTTCTCGGAGCAACACTACTTCGCGTTCTACTCCGTGGTGCTCTCGGCGCTGCTCATCCACTATTACTTCGACCACTTCCTCTTCCTGCAGGTGGACGACGTCATAACCCCGCGCTGGACCTGAGTATTCGGCGCTTCCTAGTATCTTCTCCATGCGTGTTCTATAGTTTTGTTGTGACGCGCATACCTCGTGTACCCTTTATGATAGTTCTGTCTAGCTTCTTTGTGGAGGGCTGGCTTGCCGGATCACACGAACCCTAACCACACGATGAAAGGTCTCGCGCAGAAGCCGGAGCGGGTTCCGCCAGGCACCGACGACGTCTTCGACAAGGCTTTCAGCTTCACCAGGGCCGAGGAGGCGATGGCCGCCGGAATCTACCCTTACTTCAAGCCGATCTCCGAGCAGCACGGCGGCATCGTCGAGGTGGAGGGGCGGGAGATGATCATCACCGGCTCCAACGACTACCTCGGGCTCACCCAGGACCCGCGCCTCGAAAAAGCGGCGGTCGGCGTCTTCGACCGCTACGGCACGAGCTGTACCGGCTCGCGCTCCCTTACCGGCACGCTCGCCCTGCACGAGGAGCTCGAGCGGCGCCTGGCCGGGTTCTTCAAGGCAGAGGCGGCGCTGACCTTCACCACCGGCTTCCTCGGCATGCTGGCGGTCCTGAGCGCTCTAGCCGGCCGCCGGGACATCCTCTACCTCGACCGCGAGAACCACGCAAGCCTCTACGATGGGGCGAGGCTCTCCTTCGGCGCGATGCGCAAGTACCGCCACAACGACCTGGAAGATCTCGAACGGTTGCTCGCCAGAGACGCGGATAAGCCGGGCGGGCGCATGATAGTCACCGACGGCGTCTTCTCGATGAGCGGCCACATCGCCGACCTCCCCGGCATCGTGGAGCTCGCCCGCAGTTACGGGGCGCGCGTCGTGGTCGACGACGCGCACGCCACAGGCGTGCTCGGCGAGACAGGAAGGGGCACCCCCGAGCACTTCGGGCTGGAGGACGAGGTCGACCTGATCATCGGCACTTTCTCCAAGTCGTTCGCCTCCGTGGGCGGGTTCGTGGCGGGCCCGAGGCGCGTCATCAACTACATCAAGCACCACGGGCGTCCCTTTATCTTCACCGCGGCGCTCCCGGCGATGCAGGTCGCGGTGGCGCTCGAGGCGCTCGAGATCATGGACACGGAGCCCGAGCACCGCGAGCAGCTTACCCGGAACGCCGAGCAGTTGCGGGAGGGGATCGGCTCTCTAGGCTTCGACACGCTTGGCTCCGAGACCCAGATCGTGCCCGTCCTGATAGGCCCAGACGAGCTGACAGTGATGTTCTGGAAGGGGCTGTGGGAGGAAGGCATCTTCACGACCCCGGCCCTTCCCCCCGGTGTGCCCCGCGGGCAGAGCATCATCCGCACCAGCGTCAACGCCAACCACACCCCCGAGCAGATAGGACGCCTGCTCGAGGCCTTCGCCACCGTCGGCCGGGGCCTTGGCGTGATCGGCTAGAAGGACCCTTCGGGCGGCGTGGGCCTCGCGAGTATCCGGACCGCCAGATCTCGCGCCGACGTGAAGCGCTTTATCCGGTATCCGTACTCACGGTACCGTGACGACCCCCACTGGGTCCCCCCGCTGCTCATCGCCGAGCGGGAGCAGTTCGACCCCGAAAAGAATCCCTTCTACGAGCACGCGCGGGTAGAACTCTTCCTGGCCGAGCGCGACGGAGAGGTCGTAGGGCGCGTCGCCGCCATTGACGACGACAACCACAACGTGATCCACGAAGACAACCTTCTCTTCTTCGGCTTCTTCGAGGCAGAGGACCAGGACGCCGCCGCAGCCCTGTTCACCCGCCTCGAAGAGCGGGCGCGCGAGCTGGGCCGCGATGCGGTCCGCGGCCCCGTCAACCCCTCGATGAACCACTCGGCGGGGCTTCTCATAGACGCCTTCGACTCCGACCCTTGCCTGATGATGCCCTACAACCCGCCGGAGTACCCGCGCTACGTCGAGGAGATGGGTTACCTCAAGGTCAAGGACCTGTACGCCTGGATCTTCGACCGGGACTGGGAGGTGAAGAAGATCGGACGCCTCGCGGAGAGGGTCCGCAAACGCAACGAAGCCCTGGTGGTTCGACCCGTTGACATGAAGCGTTGGGACGAGGAGCTCGCTCGCGTCAAAGGCCTCTACAACAGAGCGTGGGAGCGCAACTGGGGCTTTGTTAGATACACCGAGGCCGAGTTCGACCAGCTCGCCAGAGAGTTCAAGATGATCCTCGACCCCGAGCTCGTCGCGCTCGCCGAGATAGACGGCGAGCTCATAGGGGTCACCGTCCTCATCCCCGACGCCAACCAGGTCTTCAAGAAGATGCGCGGGCGGCTACTCCCGTTCGGCGTCTTCCACCTCCTCAGACGCAACAAGATAATGAACCGGGTGCGCCTGCCGATACTCGGCGTCGCGCCCGAGCACCGCAACAAGGGCTTCGAGCTGGTCATGATCTACGATCTCTACGAGCGCGCGATGGCCAGGGGCTACAAAGCTTGCGAGGCGTCGTGGACGCTCGAGGACAACAGGGCGATGAACCACGTCATCGAAGCGGGCGGCGCGAGGCGCTACAAGACGTACCGCCTCTATGAGAAAGAGATGTAGACCATGCCAGACCGGGTGCTGGTCACCGGCGCGACCGGCTTCGTCGGCAGCCACATCGCCCAGGCGTTCGTGGAGGCCGGCTATGAGGTAAGGGTCGGCTCGCGCGCCTCCAGCAACGAGCGTTGGATCTCCAGCCTCGACACCGAGCGCGTGCCGCTGGATCTTGATGGGAGCCCGGAGTACCTGAGCCGGGCAGTGCAGAACGTGGACGTCGTCGTTCACGCAGCGGGGATAACGAGGGCGAGGCGGCCGGAGGACTACTACTCGGTCAATGCCGGGGGTACTCGTAGCGTCGCTACCGCCGCGCTCCGGGCGGGGGTGCGGCGCCTGGTCCTGATCAGCAGCCTCGCCGCGCGCGGCCCCGACGGCCGCGACCACCCCGAGAGCAACTACGGCCGGAGCAAGCTCGAGGCGGAGAGCCACCTCCGCGTTTTGAGCGGCCGGATGGAGGCTGTAGTCCTCCGCCCGGCGGCCGTCTACGGTCCCCGAGACACCGACCTCCTGCCCCTGTTCAGGATGGCGCGTGCCGGCTGGCTGACCGTCCCTTCGAGCGCGGCTCTCTTGCAACCCGTCTACGTCCAGGACGCGGCCCGCGCCACACTCGCTGCGGCGCGCGAGCCGGTGGGTTTCGGTCCCTTCCCGGTCGCGGAGAACAGACGCTACACCTGGCGGGACGTCGCCGCCGGGCTCGAGAAGGCGCTCGGGCGTACGGTCCGCGCCGTACGCCTGCCCGCTGGCGCCTTCGTGCTCGCGGGACGGATGGCCGAGTGGGCGGCGAGACCTCTCTCGGCCGTCCCCATCCTCGACGAGCGCAGGTCCCGGGACCTGGCGCTCAACGCCTGGACCTGCGACGTTTCCGGGACCGAGGAGGCGCTCGGGTGGCGGGCGGAGGTTCCTCTGTTCGAGGGTCTGGAGCGCACCGCCCGGTGGTACGGGCAGGTGGGGTGGCTTAGTATGAAATCTCCATGAGCGCGGCCGAGCGCAGACCCGAGATCCTCTTCGCCACCATCGCCGCCGGGGGCGGGCACGTGGCTGTGGCGCGCGCCATGGCCGAGGCTGTAGAACACTACTACCCCGGCCGCTTCGAGCTGCGCGTCTCGGACTACATGAAAGAGGTCGGCCCGAAAAAGGTCGCCGACTTCGACCGGCTGCACAAGGACATCTGGCGGTTCATGCTGCGCTACCCTATCCTGGCCAGAGGTAGCCAGCGGCTCATGGACGCCTTCCCGCGCCTGACTATCGCCACCCAGCGGCGCCTCGTGCGAGGATTCGCCCGCGCCGCGGCAGATGATCTGAGACGTGATCCCCCGCGGCTCATCTTCTCCAACCACGGTCTCATGACCGCGGGTCTGGCCGAGGCGAAGCGCATCGGCGGCCTCGAAGTGCCCGTGCTCAGCTTCGCCAACGAGCTGGTCGGCATATGCTCTTACTGGGCCGACCCGCATGCCGACCACATCATCGTTCCCTCGGAGGAGGCGCGGCGCGACCTCACGCGCTTCGGAGTGCCCGAGAGCAAGCTGTCCTACGTAGGCTTCGGCTACCCCGTCCGCCAGGCCTTCCTGGACGCGCCTCCCAAGCCCGATGCCCGTACACGCCTCGGGCTCGAAGACCGCTTCATCTGCCTGGTGTCATCCGGCGGCGAGGGAGTGGGGAGGAACCAGCTGGCGCTGGTGCGGGCGTTGCTCGATTCAGATATCCCTTTGCAAGTCGTAGTCATAGCGGGCAGGAACGAGGGATTGAAAACGAAGCTCCGGGCGCTCGGGGCGCGAAAGAGCCTGCTCAGAATCGAAGGCTACGTCGAGGACATGGCTACTTATCTCGCCGCGAGCGACGTCTTCGTCGGCAAGGCGGGGCCGGCCTCGGTCTACGAGGCCGTCGTCGTCGGTCGTCCCGCGCTCGTCACCGGCTACGCGGGGCTCAACGAGGTCAGCGTTGCGCGGCTCGTCGAGGAGAGGGGACTCGGACGCTACGTCAGGACTCCGGAGGAGCTCCTGCAGGAGGTGCGTCGCTACGCCCTGGATCCCGCGCTCCTCGAAGAGGTAGCCAGACGATGCCGCGAGCTCGACCCCGCGGCCGCCACCGAACGGCTCGCTCACTACGTCGTCCGCTATGCCGGGCTTGGCAAAGACGCCGCCTAGAGGACCCGGCGAGAGCCGGGCCGGAGTGGTAAGGGCTGTCGTGATGTTCGTCCTCGGACTCGCGCTCGGCTTCGGCGGGCTCTACCTGGTGGCGGGGGTCAAGATCCTCAGCGTAGAGACCTACAGAGTTCGGGACCCGAGCCTCGTGGTCGTGGCGCTCTGCGTAGCGGCGTTCATCGCCGAGTGGTTCGTCATGGACCCGGCGAGGATCTGGCTGCTGTGCCGCAAACAGAACATACCGCTTCGCTTCCGCTCCGCGGTCCTGGTGCACCTCACCTCGATGTTCGCGGCGTCCGTGACCCCCGGCAACGTGGGCGTCGGCCCGGTCATCGCCGTCACGCTCAGGCGCCTTGGCGTGCCCCTGGGGAAAGGAATCGGCGTCGCCATCCAGGTCTTTATATTCGACATGATCTTCTTCGCCTGGGCTGTGCCCTTGAGCCTCGGGTACCTGATCTACTCCAATACCCTCCGTCTTCCTCCGGCCTCCGAGCTCGCGGCCTTCACGATCGCCGGCCTCGCTATCGTCGGCGCCATCTTCCTCACCCGCTATCCGAGACCGGTCGTGCGCCTTTTCCTGGTTGCGGCGCGGTGGCCGTTTCTAAATCGGTTCGCGCCCCGGCTACGCAAAATGGCGCGTGACTACTACCGCAGCGCGATCGCCTTCAGGAACATGTCCCTCTTCAGCTGGCTAATGATCAACGTGGTGGTGGCAGTCGGCTGGTTTTCGGGGTTCGTGCTCTTCTGGCTGCTGCTCAAGCTATACGGGGTCGAGGTCGGTCTCCTGGCGACGCTCGCGATACTGACCAGCGTTACTCTGGTCTCGCACCTCTTTCCTACGCCGGGAGGCTCGGGCTTCATGGAGGCGGCTCTGGGGTTGAGCCTCGGGGTAGGCGGCGGAGCTGCGGCCGCCCTCCTGCTCTGGCGGCTGGCAAGCTACCATGCGATCTTCCTCCTCGGCCCGCCGGCGGCCTGGCTTCTCTACCTCTCGAAGCCAGTGATGAACAGCGGTGTCTCGGAGCACGAACGAGGAAAGGAGCCTTGAGGGGGCGTTTCAAAACCTGCCTGGTCGAGGTTTATAACCTGGCGATCCGAAAGGGCAGGAGCAAGCGTTTTTACGAGACCAGCTCCTCGAAGCTCGCCTCGTCGATCACAGGCACGCCCAGCTCTCTGGCCCTCTCCAGCTTCGAGCCGGCCTCCTCGCCTGCCAGTACGTAGTCGGTGTTCCTGCTGACAGAGGAGGTGAAGGTGCCGCCCGCGGCTTCGAGCCTCTCGACGAACTCGCCGCGCGGCCTGCTCAAGGTGCCGGTAATGACCATTCTCTTGCCTGCCAGAGGACCGTCGGAGGTACTGGCTACCCTCTCGAAGTGGAGGCCAACCCGCATCAGGCGCTCGACCAGAGTCCTGTTGTCGTCGAGGGCGAAGTATTCGACCACGGCCCGCGCCACGACTTCGCCGACGCCGTTGATCTCGGTCAGCTGCTCCACGCTCACCCCGCGCAGCAGGTCCTCGCCGCCGAAACGCGCAACTATGAGCTCGGCCGTCACGGAGCCGACGTGCCGGATGCCCAGCGCGTAAAGGACACGGGGGAAGGGCTGCTCCTTGCTTCTCTCGATGCCCCGGATGAGGTTCTCCGCGCTCTTCTCGCCGAAGCCTTCGAGGGGGGAGATCTGCACCTCCCTGAGATCGTAGATGTCCGCGGGGTCTCTTATGAGGCCGAGGTCGAAGAAGCGGGTCGCGACCTTCTCCCCGAGACCGTCTATGTCCATAGCCCCCTTCGAGGACCAGTGGATGATATGCTCCAGCGCCTGGGCCGGGCAGCGGGCGTTTACGCAGCGCGTGACGGCCTCGCCCTCGGGGCGGGAGACCGGCTCACCGCAGACGGGGCAGTGCGTCGGCATCTCGAAGGCGCGCTCGTCGCCGGTGCGCTCCTCGACTACGGGACGCACGACCTGCGGGATGACGTCCCCCGCCCGTTCGACTACCACCGTATCGCCGATGAGGATGCCTTTCTCCTTTACGTAGTCCTCGTTGTGCAGCGTGGCGCGCGAGATCATCACCCCGCCGATGTTCACCGGCTCGAGCACGGCCTGCGGCGTGAGCGCCCCCGTGCGCCCGACCTTGACGATGATGTCGAGGAGCTTCGTGCGGCCAGCGAGCGGCTCGAACTTGTACGCTATGGCCCAGCGCGGCGCCCTGGCGACCGTGCCTAAAGAGCGCTGTTGCTCGCGCGAGTCGACTTTCACCACGACGCCGTCTATCTGGTAGGAGAGCGACTCTCTCTCCGCGGCGCTGCGCTCGCACTCCTCGATCACTGTCTCTATGGAGTCGTGCAGCCGATGAGGATTCGCCCGAAGCCCGTAGCTCTTCAAAGCGTCTAGCATGGCGGAGTGGCTCTCGTACAGTTCGCCGCCCTCCCCGACGCCGTAGAGGTTGATGGTCAGGGGCCTCGAAGCTGTGATCCTCGAGTCGAGTTGCCGGATGGCTCCCGCCGCGGCGTTGCGCGGGTTGGCGAAGGGCGGCTTTCCGGCGGCCTCCTGCCGCCGGTTGAGCTCCTCGAAGTTCTCGAGCGTCATGAACACCTCGCCCCGCGGCTCCAGGACCTCTGGCGGCTCGTCGTCGAGCCTGTCCGGTATGGCGCGCACCGTCCGCAAGTTCTGGGTCACGTCCTCGCCAACTATCCCGTTGCCCCTCGTCGCGCCCCGGACGAAATGCCCGTTCTCGTAGCGCAGCGAGACCGCGAGCCCGTCTATCTTCAACTCCGTAACGTAGCGGAGCCGCTCCTCCTCTTCCGGGCCGAGGAGCCGCCTGACGCGGGCGTCCCACTCCCTCAAGTCCTCGGTCTTGCGGGCGTTCGCTAGAGATAGCATCGGGACGGTGTGGCGGACCTCCTCGAACCCCTCTAGCGGCTCGCCCCCAACGCGCTGGGTAGGGGAGTCGGGGGTGACGAGCTCGGGATGCTCGGCCTCCATGCTCTCGAGCTCGGCGTAGAGGGAGTCGTACTCGGCGTCGGAGATCTCTGGCGCGTCCTCTATGTGGTAGCGGCGGTTGTGGTAGCGGACCTGCTCGCGCAGACCCTCGATCCTGCTCCGCACGTCAACGCTCTCGGCCACGCGAAGATTATACGCGCGGGTGCCCGCCGCCCCAAGAGGGGCTTATACCCGCCGGACCGGCCAGCCGAGCGCCCTGCCGTTCTCGTCCACGAAGGAGAAGTGCTTGCCTCCGGGGTCAAGCTCCCGGATCACCGCCACGGCGTAGGGATAGGTGAGGGACTGGGTCAGGATCGCATCTCGCGGCGGCTCTTTCAACGCGAGCCTCACAATCACCCTGCTCCCTTCGAGGCGCGCGGACCGCACGGACATCGAGTACCCGCCCGTCGGCTTCTCGCCCCAGTAGGCGGCGAGGTACGTACCGCTCCCCGAGTCGGGGACGTTCGCGCCGACCTCCCCCGACAGGGCTGCCGCCGAAGTAGCCACGACCGCCTGCGGCTGCCGCGGCCCCTGCCCCGGAGCATCCGAAGAGATCCGCTCCACCCGCAGATCACGCGGCTCCTCGGAGCCGTCGCCGGCGGAGCATCCGGCGAGGAGCAACAGGAGCATCACCAGGCCCGCGCGTAACATGACGGCGCGATCTTACCATCAGATGCAGGCGGGAAACCCGGATGCGCGTCGTGCGCGTTCCAGGGGGCTTCGCGTACGTCGAAGGCAAATCCGCTCCCGGGAGGAGCTAGCAAAACGCGGGCGGTTCAGACGACCCCCGAGCCCTGGGGTTCTCCTCTGGCTTCGAGCCTGGCGAAGAGACTCTCTATCTCCTCGCCGACGATCTCCTCGCGCTCGAGCAGGGCGTCGCGCACGCCCTCGACGATCGCGCCCTTCTCGCGCAGCAGCACCTCTATCTCCTTGCGGGCCTCGAGGAGTATCCCGTTTACCTCCCCGCGCACCTCGGCGTCCCGCAGGAGCGTCCCTATCGAGGAGCCGCCGGCGAGCTCGTCGGGGATGGTGCCGAAGGAGTAGAGCTCCTTGCCCATCCCGAACATGCCGACCATCGTGGCAGCCGCCCACGTCGCCTGCCTGAGGTCACCGCTCACCCCTGTGGTGGTCTCTCCGAACCAGACGTTCTCGGCGGCGCCGGCTGCTAGAGCCGTCTTGATGCGGGCCATCACGTCCGAGCGGGTGCGGACGTAGCGGTCCTCCTTCTCCTGGTAGCTCACCAGCCCGAGGGCGTTCTCCCGCTTGATGATGGAGATCACCTGCATCTGCAACTCCTCGCGCTCGAGGTACCACGAGGCGACGGCGTGCCCGGCCTCGTGGGTGGCGATCTTGACCTTCTCCTGCTCGTCGTACTCGACGGGCTGCTTGAGCCCTATCTCGTCCGTCAGCTTGGCCGACCAGACATCCTTCCAGCCTAGCGAGTCCCGGCCGTCCTGCAAGGCGAAGATGAGCGACTCGTTGACGACGTTCTTGATGCGGGCCGGCGAGTACCCGACCGTGGCTCTGGCGAATTTCTCGAGGTCAATGTCCTCGTGGCGCACCTTCTCGAGGTAGTAGTCCGCTATGTCCTTGCGGCCCTCCTTGTCCGGCAGCCCCACGTGCAGCCGCCGGTCGAAGCGGCCCGGCCTCAGGAGGGCCGGGTCGAGCGCGTCGGCCCGGTTCGTCGCCCCGATGACCAGGATGTTGTAGGTAGGCACCTTCCTCTTGAAGCGCCTGCGGATGAAGAGCGGGACCATCCGCCTGAACAGGCGACCCAGGCCCCTGGGCTGCTCGAGACCGTCCATCTGCACCAGCAGCTCGTTGACCAGCATCCCGCCCATCCCCATGCCACCCATGCCGCCCATGACGACCCGGTCCACGAACCCGACCAGGCCGCCCCTGGGCGGCGCTTCGGGGGGACCCGGGGTCAGGCGCTCTTCCAGCCCGTGGCGGAACGGCTCGTCGAAGGGATAGGGCTCCATCGTCTGGGCGATCCCGCCGCGGGAGCCGATGGCGTCGAGCTCGTCCATGAAGATGACCGCTCCACCGAAACGGTCGGAGAATTTGCGGGCCTTGGAGAAGAGGCGTTGGACCTTGAGGTTCCCTATCCCCATGAACATGCTGCTGAAGCTGGAGGCCGAGGCGTAGATGAACGGAACGTTCACCTCGCCTGCTATGGCCTTGGACAGAAGCGTCTTCCCGGTTCCCGGCGGGCCTTCGAGCAGGATGCCCTGGGGCGGGTAGCCGCCCATCTTGCGGAACTTCTTGAATCCCTGGAAGAGTCTGACGACCTCGCTAGTGGCCTCGACTGCCGCCTTCTGCCCGCGCACGTCGTTGAAGCTTACGTCGTACTCGCCCGGGTAGATGATGTAGGTCCGGCCGCGTGAGAGGAACCAGAAGAGCGCCACGAACTGAACGATCAGGAACATCATCGCGAAGAACAGCGTGAACCCGAGGCCGAATAGCTGTACTAGCAGCCCCGGCAAGAAGCTGTTGGCCGCCGCGATGGAGAACTGCGGCACCTGGGTCGGCCCCTGGGGCGTGTTGACTATCTCTCCCCAGGGGAACCAGAACCAGATTACGAGCAGGTAGAGTCCGTAGATGGCGACCAGGAAAAAGAGACGCTT
>JBJMIY010000212.1:0-4473 GCA_045806605.1 Rubrobacteraceae bacterium | reverse complement strand
AGTTGCGCAAGAGACCCGTGTTCATGATCGGGATCGCCTCTGAGCTCATCGGCGTGCACCCGCAGACTTTGAGGATGTACGAGCAGAAGGGGCTGCTCCGCCCGCGCAAGAGCATAAAGAAAACGCGGTTGTACTCGGAGGAGGATGTCGAGCTTGGGCGCTACATCCAGAAGCTGACGCAGGAGATGGGGATGAACCTCGCCGGGGTCAAGAAGGTGCTCGACCTCGAGCGGCGGATAGCCACGCTCGAGGCCGAGCACAGGCGGCTGCGCGAGGAGCTCGAGAGGCGCGAGCGGGAGCACAGCAGGGTAGTTGCCGAGGTTCACCGCAGCTACCGGCGGGAGCTGGTCCTGATGCCGCGCGGCGAGCTCTCGCGCGGAGGAGGAGTCTGATGTCCGAGACCATGCGCTGCTACCGGCACCCGGACAGGGAGACCAGGGTCTCGTGCGCCACGTGCGGGCGTCCCATATGCACGGAGTGCATGGTTCCCACGGACGTCGGGATCAAGTGCCCCGACGACGCAAGGCTCCCGCGCGGCGCTCGGGCCGGGGTCATGAAGGGGAATCAGATCGCCAGGAGCCTGCTCGCCGGAGCCGCGGTCGCGCTGCTTGGCGCTGTAATCGTGTATTTCGTGCTCCCGCAGATCGGCTTCGGGCGCCTGATTCTCTCCGGGCTGGCCGGCTACTTCGCCGGGATGTTCGTCCATCGCGCCGGTGGACGTAACGGCGGACCGATCGCGATGGCGATCTCCGGCGTCTCGGTCGCCCTGGCCTTCGTCCCGCTCCTGGCACAGTCCGTCCTGAACGGCAACTTGCCGCTCTACTTGCTGCTTCCGGCGCTCATAGCCGTCGGCTTCGCCGTCTACAACAGCAGATGAAGGTGGGAGGCGCCGCGTGGACCTGAACAGATTCTCCCAGAACGCCCGCGAAGTGCTGGACGTGGCGACCGCGGTCGTGCGCCGGGGGAGGTCCAACCAGCTTGGCACGGAGCACGTGCTACTCGGGCTCCTGGCACAGCAGGGGGGCGTGGTTCACCGCGTCTTCGAGGAGTTGGGCCTGGATCTCGGCCTCGCCCAGGCCAAGACGAACGACGCCATAAGGCGCAACGACCTCTCGCGCTCGCGCATCGCAGCGGAGAGGGTGCAGACGACCTACAACGCGAGGAACGCTCTCAGGCTCGCCGGCGAGGAGGCTGAAAAGAGCGCCAGCGACCATATCGGTACGGAGCATCTGCTACTGGGTCTTGTCCTGGTGGAGGAGGGCACGGCCGCCGGCGTGCTGCGCGAGGTGGGCCTCACCGAGACGGACCTCCGCCGCGCTCTGGGCCGGGTGAGGGGGGAGGCTTCACTGGGCGAAGACCCGGACAGCCTGCTCGGCAGGCACGGCCGCAACATCACCCGGCTCGCCCGCGAGGGCAAGCTCGACCCCGTCGTCGGTCGAGAGGCGGAGATAAAGCGGATGCTCCAGATCCTGGCTCGCCGCACAAAGAATAACCCTGCTCTCATCGGCGAGCCCGGGGTAGGCAAGACCGCCATCGTCGAGGGGCTCGCGCAGAAGATGGCCAAAGGCTACGTTCCCGAGGCGCTCAAGGACAAGGTCCTCGTCTCGCTCGACCTCGGCTCGCTGGTGTCGGGTACCAAGTTCCGGGGCGAGTTCGAGGAGCGCCTCAAAGGCGTCATAGACGAGGTAAAGAGCTCCTACGGCCGCATCATCCTGTTCGTGGACGAGCTGCACAATCTGGCGGGTGCCGGCGCCGCCGAGGGCTCCATAGACGCGGGCGAGATCCTGAAGCCAGCCCTCGCCCGCGGCGAGGTGCAGGTGATCGGAGCGACCACCATAGATGAGTACCGCCGTCACATAGAGCCCGACGCCGCCCTCGAACGCCGCTTTCAGCCTATCCTCGTTGAAGAGCCTACGGAGGAGGAGACCGTCGAGATATTGCGAGGTATCCGGGACAAGTACGAGTCTCACCACGGCGTGGAGATCTCCGAGGAGGCGCTGCGCGCCGCCGCGAGCTACTCGCACCGCTACATAGCCGACCGGTTCCTCCCCGACAAGGCTGTTGACCTCCTCGACGAGGCCGCGAGCCAGCTCCGCATCGAGACGACGATGCTCCCCGATGACCTGAGAGAACTCGAGCTGAAGCTCCAGGAAATAACCCGCGAGGGCGCGGCGGCGGTCGAGGAGCACGACTACGAGCTCGCCGCGGAGCTGCGCTCCGAGGCCGACGTGCTGCAGGCCGGGTACAGAGAGGCGCGCGAGCGCTGGCTGGAAGAGAGCGGCGTCAAGGACGCGACGGTGGGGAGGGAAGAGATCGCGCGCGTCGTCAGCGCCCGGACCGGCATCCCCGTCACCAGGATGCTCAAGGATGAGGCCGAGCGCCTCCTCTCGATGGAGAAGTCCCTCCACGAACGCGTGGTCGGCCAGGACGCGGCGGTCGTCGCCGTCTCGGAGGCTGTCAGGAAGGCGCGCGCCGGCCTGGCGAACCCAAGCCGGCCCATAGGCAGCTTTATCTTCCTCGGCCCGACGGGCGTAGGCAAGACAGAGCTAGCCAGGGCTCTCGCCGAGTACCTCTTCGACGACGAAGACGCCATGATACGGCTCGACATGTCCGAGTACATGGAGCGCCACACGGTGTCTCGACTGGTCGGTGCCCCTCCAGGCTATGTCGGCTACGACGAGGGCGGTCAGCTCACAGAGGCCGTGCGGCGGCGCCCGTACTCGGTGGTGCTCCTCGACGAGATCGAGAAGGCTCACCCTGATGTCTTCAACATGCTCCTCCAACTCCTGGAGGACGGGCGCCTGACGGACAACAAAGGCCGGACGGTCTCCTTCGACAACACAGTGGTGATCATGACGTCGAACGCCGGAGCTCACCTCATCCCCGGCTCCGAGGAGATGCGCGGGCGGGAGGAGGAGATCCGCGAGCAACTCATGCGCGAGCTGCAGACCTTCTTCCGGCCCGAGTTCCTGAACCGGGTCGACGAGATCATAGTCTTCCACACCCTTGGCGGCGAGGAGCTCAAGAAGATAGCAGCCCTCCTGCTAGAGAACCTTCGCCGCACCGCAAAAGACCAGGACATAGACCTCCGCTTCTCGGACGCCGTGATCGAACGCATAGCCCAGGAAGGCCACGGTTCCCGCTACGGCGCCAGACCCCTCCGCCGCGCCGTCGGGAAGCTGATCGAGTCTCCCCTCAGCAAGGAGATCATCGCCGGCCGCGTTAACCCGGGAGAGACCGTCCACATAGACCTCGACCCCGCCGGACATACCACATTCGAGCCCACCTCCCCCGCGACGCAGCCGACAGGGGTCGAAACAGCTTGATACCCCCTTACCTGCCACAAAGGTTAAGCCTGCTCGCCCGAAAATCCCCTGTGGATAACCCTCAAAACCCTTTATATAAAGCGCAAATAGCCAGCGCCGAAAACACGCGTCGCTGCCTCATTACACTCCGACAGGCTTAGACTTGACCTTAAGATTATAGTGAACCTTAACTTGAGGTAACGCATCGAAAAATACTTTCAGAAAACCTAGCGTAGCCTGATTAGGCGTGCTAGGGTTCGTAGTCATGAGAGAGGACATGCAGTACATAAGCGGGGTTTTGGACGAGCTGGATGCGATCGTTCGCGACGCCTCCGGCGTACCGATACGTAAAGGTCGGGCGGTGGTTGATCGGTCCGACCTGCTTGTGATGCTGGACGAGCTAAGGGGATCGTTGCCCCCTGAGTTGGCGGAGGCCGAGGAGATCCGCCGGGAGTGCGGGGCCATAGTGGCGGCGGCCGAGGAGGAGGCCGAGCGCATCATCGAGAACGCGCACCATCGCGCGGACGCCATGGTTCCTGACACCGAGATGTGCCGGCGTGCGGAGCGCCGGGCCCGCGAGATCCTGGAAGGTGCGGAGAGCTACGCCGAGGAGGTGGCCGACGGTTCGGAGGTGTACCGGGACCGCGTCATGGGCCAGCTCGAGGGTTGGTTCCAGGACTCACTCGTCTCCGTCGGAGAGTCGCGGCAGGAGCTGAACGGCGTCCCCGTGCCACGGCCTACTCGCACCGAGACCGAGGAGAACGAGGACGAAGGCCGCGGCTGGCAGGTGAGCTCGGCCTAGAACCGGTACCGGCCAGATCCAGCGCCGACCCGTCCGGGTGGCGCCGGAATGTCTCTATGTGAGTTCTCTCGCTTCTGACCTCGCGCTCTCTGCAACTACGACCGGCACGCATTTCTACCTTCCGATTCGCGCAGCTAACCTAGCGGCGCTGGACAGCCGGCTTGCTCTCTACAGGGGAGATCTATGAGGAGAGGGCTTGCGGGCCCTCTGGCGGGCGTCAGCGGCGCTGTGAGGGGGGCTCTGGAGGGGTCATGGTTTCGCCCAGGGCTTCGAGCCGGGCGTTCAGCTCGTCGAGCGAGGCGTTGAGGGCCGCCGCCCCTTCAGGGCTCCCGCTGTCTATGGAGACCCGTACGACCCGGGATCTAA
>JBJMIY010000211.1:0-3367 GCA_045806605.1 Rubrobacteraceae bacterium | reverse complement strand
CCTGCCGGTGAAGCCGAACTGCCGCTCTGAGACAAGGTGCTGGCTGCCGACGTTCGAAGTCATGACGATGACCGTGTTCTCGAAGTTGACAGTCCGGCCCTGGGCGTCCGTGAGGCGCCCATCGTCGAGGACCTGGAGCAGGATGTTGAAGACGTCGGGGTGGGCCTTCTCGATCTCGTCGAAGAGGACCACGCTGTATGGCCGGCGTCGCACGGCCTCTGTGAGCTGGCCCGCCTCCTCGTAGCCGACGTAGCCGGGAGGGGCGCCGACCAGCCTGGAGACCGTGTGCCGCTCCTGGAACTCGGACATGTCGATCCGGATCAGGGCGTCCTCCTCGCCGAAGAGGTACTCGGCGAGAGTCCGGGCAAGCTCTGTCTTGCCTACGCCGGTTGGGCCGAGGAACAAGAAGCTGCCGACGGGGCGCTTCGGGTCCTTTATACCGGCCCTGGCGCGTCTTATCGCTTCGGCGACGGCGGTTACGGCGCGGTCCTGACCCACCACCCGCTCGTGCAGGACGGCCTCCAGGTTCAAGAGGCGCTCGGCCTCTTCCTGGACGATGTTTGTCGCGGGGACGCCGGTCCACTCCTCGAGGATACGGGCGATGTCCTCGCGCGTCACCTCGGGAGCGTTGGTCTCCCTCTGGCCGGCCCAGCCCTCATGGTGCTGCTCGAGCTCGGCCCGGAGCTCCGCCTCCCGCTGCTTCAGCGAGGCGGCCTTCTCGTAGTCCTCGGCCCTGACGGCGTCCTCCTTCTCACGCTCGAGGGCCGCGAGCTCCTCCTCTATGCGCTTCACGTCAACCGGCGGCACCGTGGAGCGGAGCCTGACTTCGGCGGCCGCTTCATCGAGGAGGTCTATCGCCTTGTCCGGCAGGTAGCGGTCGGTGATGTAGCGGTCCGAGAGCTGGGCCGCGCCGATGATCGCCTCGTCGGAGATCTTGACGCGGTGGTGCGCCTCGTAGCGGTCGCGAAGACCGAAGAGGATCGCCACAGTCTCGTCCACCGTGGGCTCGCTCACGAGCACGGGCTGGAAGCGACGCTCGAGCGCCGGGTCCTTCTCGACGTGCTTGCGGTACTCGTCGAGCGTGGTCGCGCCGACGACCTGAAGCTCGCCCCTGGCAAGGGCGGGCTTGAGCATGCTGGAGGCGTTGACGGCTCCCTCGGCTCCGCCTGCCCCGACGATGCTGTGCAGCTCGTCGATAAAGAGGATTATGTTCTTCTCCTCGGCCTGAAGCTCCTGGATCATCTGCCGCATCCGCTCCTCGAAGTCCCCGCGGAAGCGGGTGCCAGCGACAAGTCCGCCGACGTCGAGGGCAAGCCCGCGCTTGTCCCTCAAGGGCTCGGGGATGTCCTCGGAGACGATCCTCTGCGCGAGCCCCTCGACGATAGCGGTCTTGCCTACCCCTGGCTCGCCGATGAGAGCCGGGTTGTTCTTTGTGCGCCTGGACAGGATCCTGACGACACGCGCTATCTCCTCGGCCCGGCCCATGACGGGGTCGAGCTCACCGTCGCGCGCGAGCTGGGTGAGATCGCGCGTGATCTGGTCGAGGACCGGCGTCCGGCTGTCGCCCCGCGGGCCGCCAGGACTGCCGGGGAAGCCTCCGCCGCCCGCCGCCGCGCCGGGCATCCCACCCTGCGGGCCCCCCTGGGCGCCGCGCTGCTGCAGGAGCCTGAAGATCTCACGCCTCAGCGCCTCGGCGTCGCTCGCGCCGTTTTGCTGCAGAATCCGGTAGGCGTTGCCGTCGCCCTCGCCGAGCAGCCCAAGCAAGAGATGCTCGGTCCCGACCTGCGCCGCGCCCATCTGCCGCGCGGCGGCGAAGGCGAGTTGCAGCGCCCGCTTCGCGCTCGGGGTGAATGTGTAGACCTGATCCCCTGGTTCCCCCCGGAACTCGCGGAACTGATCCCGCATCCCCTCTACGTTCGCGCCGGCCCTCCGCAAGACCTCCGTCGCCACGTTGTCGCCGGTGACGACGCCCGCGAGCAGGTGGTCGGTGCCGATGGCCGCGGTCTTGGTCGTGCCGGCCGAAGCCTCCCGCGCCCGCATCACGGCCTCCTGGGCCTCTCCACTGAGCATCTCGAAGACGCCCCCGGAGCCCTGGCTCTGCTGCTGCACGAGGTTCCGGAGCACCGCGAACGGGTCCACCCCGCCGGAGCCGGTCCCGATCATGCCGAGTTCCCGAGCGCATTCAGTGCAAAGGTACGCCGCCGACTGCTGGTCCCCTTGCTGCCCGAAGACCCGCACGCTCGCTGGCCGTACCCCGCAGTTCTCACATATCATCCGCTTAAGTTCCTCCTGTAGGTGAAATCCTGTGTCCCTTATACCCTCAGCGGAAGGGACTTAACGGGTATAAATCTAAGCCCGTCACGCTCATATTTTATTACCGATGTCCGGTAGATCAAGGCGAGCTTTCAGGGTTCGGCATCGGTGCACCGGGGTTTGAGAAGCTGGCGGGGAAGGAGCGCGCTTGACCCCGGCCTCTACCACTTGGTCGAGCTCCTGGCGGAGTAAGCCTCACGGCAGAGGGTATATTTCACTACCAACAGCCAACCAGGAGGTCAACTTGGAAGAGCGCGATCTTATCGGGCTCGAAGCCCGAGCGGCGGACGGCTCGGAGATCGGCCGAATAATGGAGGCGATCACGGACGATGAGACCGGCGAGGTGACGCACGTGATCGTAGAGGCAACCGACGTCGAGGCGTCGCGGGAAGAGCTGGAGGACGTATTCCAGGTACCGGTATCCAAAATCACCGTCGACCCGGACACCGACTTCGCGATATTCCACGCCGATCCCTTCGACGATGAGCCTGGCGACCACCTCGGGGACGAGATAGAGCCGCCGGGCTACGCGCCCGCTGAGCCGGACGGCCCCGACGACTACGAGCACGAGGGTCAGTTCGTCACCACACCGGCGGACCCGGACGAGATGAAGCCACCGCAAGACATAGTGAAGGAGTCTGGTGAGGCGGGAGATTGGCAGGATGAGGCCTTCATCCCCGACTCCGGCTATCCGCGCAACGACGTGTACATCGACCCGTACACCGGACAGGAGGTGATAGATCCCCGCCTGGTGGAGAACGAGAGCCTAAGAGACGACGTCGAGGACATCATCGCAGACACGGGACTCGCGGTCCGGACTGCCAGGGACAGGGTAGTGGTTCTCACAGGAACCATAGGCACCCAGGAAGACCTGGAGGAGATCATAACGGAGATCATGGGCCTGGACGAAGTATGGGAGGTAGACACCTCCGACGTGGACGTCCTCGCGTAGGGGTGACCAGGCTCGGGACGTCAGTCGACCGCTGGCGGGTGCCGGACGACGGTCCGGATCTGTAACCCGCCACGGACCTGCTGCGTCAGGTCCACCGTCATC
>JBJMIY010000210.1:0-3656 GCA_045806605.1 Rubrobacteraceae bacterium | reverse complement strand
CCGCTCTCGGCGGAGACGCCGGAGCCCGTCAGCGCGACGACGTTCTGCGCGCTGCGGAGCGCTTCGCGGAGCGCTTCGATCAGGGCCGGCGGCAGCGCCGGTAGGCCCGCTGAGCTCAACCCCTGACGGCCCGGAGTAGCTCCTTCGCTCCGTCTGCTATCGGAACGGTCCGTTCTTCCCCCGACCTCATGTCGCGCACCGTGCTTACGCCCTGCTGGAGTTCCTCCTCGCCGATGATAACCGCGTGAGCGGCGCCGGAGTGGTCGGCCTGCCTGAACTGCCCCTTAGCGCTGCGGCCCGCGTAGTCCAGGTCGGAGGCGACGCCCTCGGAGCGCAAGGCGCTCGCCAGCGTCATCGCCAGAACTCGAGCCTCGGGAGCGAGGGTGACGAAGAAGACGTCGAGGGAGGTCGATGCCTCATGCGAGGCGGCGGCAAGCAGGATGCGCTCGACGCCGCTACCGAACCCGATCCCCGCGAGGTCAGGGCCGCCAAGCTCGGAGACGAGTCCGTTGTAGCGTCCCCCGGCTCCCACCGTGTCCTGCGCCCCAAGCGCGCCGCTCTTGGCCTCGAAGACAGTCAGAGTGTAGTAGTCGAGCCCGCGCACGAGGCGCTCGTCCACCTCGTATGGTACGCCCAGAGCGTCCAGCCCCTCCTTCACGGCCGCGAAGTAAGCGGAGGCGTCCGGGCTAAGGAAGTCTTCTAACTTCGGAGCCTCTGTAAGCAGCGCCTGGGTGTTCTCGTCCTTCGAGTCGAAAGTGCGCAGGGGGTTCGTCTCCAGCCGGGCGACCGAGTCCGGGTCCAGCTCGTTCCGGTGGTTCTGCAAGAAAGCTCGAAGCTCCGGGACGTAAAGCCTGCGCGTCTCCATGTCGCCCAGGTTGTTCAGGTAGACGATCTCGTCCTTCACGCCGACGGCCTGGTGGATGGAGTAGAGGAGTGAGATCACCTCGACGTCCACGAGCGGATCGGCGGAGCCTAAGACCTCGACCCCGATCTGGGTGTGCTGCCTGTAGCGCCCCTTTTGCTGCTGCTCGTAGCGGAACATCGGTCCCACGTAGAACAGCTTGAGGGGCTGGGCCTGCTTGTAGAGCCCGTGCTCGACGTAGGCGCGCACCACCCCCGCCGTCCCTTCCGGTCTCAGCGCTAGCTCCCTGCCGCCCTTGTCCTCGAAGACGAACATCTCCTTGCGGACGATGTCCGACGCCTCGCCCACGCTGCGCACGAAGAGCTCCGCCTCCTCGAAGATCGGGGTCCGCACCTCCGAGTAGTTGTAGCGGCGGAACAGGTCGCGGGCCCGCTCCTCGACGAAAGCCCACAGCTCGGGCCTCTCGTGCGGCTCCCGGCCCCCGGCATATACGTCGTAGGTTCCCTTCGGAGCCCTGTAACTCACGGCAGAACCGGGGGCAGATACGGGTTGGTGCGAAGCTCCTCGCTCGCCCAGAGCACCGGGCCGTGTCCGGTGAAGAGGCGCGTGTCCTCGCTCCAGTAGGGCATGACCTTGCGCAGAGAGACCTCGATCTCCTCCCAGGAGGCGCCCGGGATGTCGGTCCGGCCGACGCTACCCGGTAGAACGAGGTCGCCGACGATCTGGTCCTCACCGACAACGAAGGTGACCGACCCCGGCGAGTGTCCCGGCGTGTGCAGGACCAGGAAGGTTTCCCCGGCGACCCGCAACTCCTGGCCGTCGTCGAGGGCCTCGTAGACGCTTGAGCCGGTACGCTCGGCGTCGCCAGGGTGCACGTAGAGGGGAGCGTTCGTCTCGCGCAACACGGCGCCGAGGGCGTTCACGTGGTCGGCGTGGCCGTGGGTTACGAAGACGGCCGCGACCGGCTGGTGGACCGAGGCCAGGATCTTCCCGGGCTCGGCCCCGGCGTCCACGATCACGTCGCCTTCGGGCGCGTGGACGATGTAGGCGTTCACCTCAAAGCCGTCCATGGAGAGGGTGACCTGCTCGATCTCGGTCACGAAGACCCCTGGCGCTCCAGGGGCGTGCCGTCGCGGGAGACCCTGCGGACGTCGTAGACGTCGGGGATGCCCCGGATCTTGCGTATCACCTCGTCGACGTGCTGCACGCTGGCTGCACGGAACGCGAAGCGGCTGAGGGCCGTCCGCTCATCGATGGTGTCCACGCGCGCCGAGAGGATGTTCACGCCGGCGTCGGAGATCGTCTTGGTTATGTCGCTCAGCAGGTGTGTCCTGTCCAGCGCCTCGACGAGGAGCTCCACGGTGAAAAGCTTGCCGTTGGACGCAGCCCACTCGACCTCGACGAACCGCTCGGGGTCGCGCGCCCTCAGGGCCCTGGCGTTCGTGCAGCCCTTGGCGTGGACGACGACGCCGCGCCCGAGCGAGACGTAGCCGACGATATCGTCGCCGGGCATCGGTGTGCAGCAGCGGGCGAGCCGGGTCAGGATGCCGCTGGAGCCGACGACGCGCACGCCCGTCTCCTCGCCGGTGCCGGCCTCCGCCTCGGGGAGCGGCAGCGGCGTGAGCGCCGGACTCTGCGTCCCCGGGACCTCTTCTTCCTTGGGCTGGATGCGCTCGACGATGCGGTGTGCGACGTTCTCCGCCGAGAGGACGCCGGCGCCGACGGCGGTGAGCATGTCGTCAGGCGTCGAGTAGTTCGTGAAGCGGGCTACGTCTTCCAGGATTCCGGAGGGTACCTTGCCGATGCGCTGCTTCTTCAGGAGGGAGACTACCTTCTCGCGGCCGGTAGAGAGGTTGTCCTCCCTGTCGGCCTTGTTGAAGAACTGCCGGATCTTGTTACGGGCGCGCCCGCTCTGGACGACGGCCAGCCAGTCGCGGCTCGGGCTCGCTGACTTGCCCGTTATGACCTCGACGCGGTCGCCGGATACCAGCTCGGAGTCGAGGGGAACGATGCGGCCGTTCACCTTCGCGCCTATGGTGCGGTGCCCGACCTCCGTGTGGACGTGATAGGCGAAGTCTATTGGGGTAGCGTTGGAAGGGAGGCTTATCACATCCCCCTTCGGCGTGAAGACGTAGACCTCGTCCGCGACGAGCTCGCCCTTCACCGTCTCCATGAACTCCGCGGCGTCGGTGGTCTCCTGCTGCCACTCCATCATGCTCTTGAGCCATCCGAGGCGCGCCGCCTCGCCGTCCCTCAAGCCCTGCTTGTACATCCAGTGGGCGGCGATGCCGAACTCGGCCGTCGCCTCCATCTCGGAGGTTCGGATCTGGATCTCCAACAGCTTGCCTTCGTTGGACATGACCGTCGTGTGCAGCGACTGGTACATGTTGAACTTCGGCATCGCGATGTAATCCTTGAAGCGCCCAGGGATAGGCTTCCACAGCGAGTGTATGACGCCTAGAGCGCCATAGCAGTCGCGCACGCTGTCCACGACGACGCGCAAACCCGCGAGGTCGTATATCTCGTTGAACTCCTTGTTGCGCCTCACCATCTTGTTGTAGATGGAGTAGAAGTGCTTGACCCTCCCGCGCACCTCGGCCTCGATCCCGGCCTGCCTGAGATTCCGGATGAGCTCCGCCCCCGTCCCGTTGATGAACGCCTCCCGATCACCGCGACGCGCGGCAACCAGGCGCTTTATCTCCTCGTAGCGCCGCGGGTGCAGGTTGGCGAACGAGAGGTCCTCGAGCTCCCACTTGAGGGAGTAGATGCCGAGCCGGTGCGCCAGCGGAGCGTA
>JBJMIY010000209.1:0-6022 GCA_045806605.1 Rubrobacteraceae bacterium | reverse complement strand
GGCCGCGGCGTGCAGCCTGACGACCGTCTCACCCGGGCCGGGTTCCGGGTCAGGAGAGTCCTCGTAGCGCAGCTTCTCGGGACCGCCGATCTCGTGCAGTACCATGGCTTTCATATCGCTCCCTTCGGTCGCTCAGGCATCAGACTTCAGGTATCAGCTTATTACGGACGCCAGCTCCGCGCTCTTTGCAAGCTACCTGATCCGTCGCGCCGCTAGGTACCGAATACGGCGAAACGTTCCGATCACCCCTACCTGAAGCCTGATGCCTACGCAAAGGCGTTGAGGCCTGTGATCTCGCGCCCCACTATTAGCGCCTGGACGGTGTCCGTGCCCTCGTAGGTGTAGACGGCCTCGATGTCTGCGGTGTGCCTGGCGACGTGGTACTCGAGCAGGATGCCGTTCCCGCCGAGGATGTCGCGCGCGTCAGAGCAGACCTTGCGCGCTTTCCTGGCGTTGTTCATCTTGGCCAGGGACGCCATGCCGCCGGTCATCTTGCCTTCCTGAAGGAGCTGGCTGAGCCTCAGGCACATGAGCTGCATGTTGGTGATCTCGGCGAGCATGTCGGCGAGCTTGCTCTGGATGAGCTGGAAGTTGGCTATCGGCTTGCCGAACTGGACACGCTCTTTGGCGTAGGTCAGCGCCGCCTCGTATGAGGCGACGGCGTGCCCGATGGCCTCCCACGCCACCCCGTAGCGGGTGGCGGTGAGGACCTTCGCCGTGTCCTTGAAGGTGCGGGCGTACTCGAGCCGGTTTTCGGCTGGAATTCTTACGCTTTCCAGTTTCACGTCGGCCTGCCACACGGCGCGCTTGGAGGTCTTGCCCTTTATTACCTCGGCCGAGTAGCCGGGCGTGCCCTTCTCGACGAGGAAGCCGCCGACGTTGTCTTCGTCGTCGCGCGCCCAGATTATTGTGACGTCGGCGAAGGTAGCGTTGCCGATCCAGCGTTTCGCGCCGTCTATGACGAACTCGTCGCCCTCGCGCCTGGCCCTGGTCTCAAGCATCACGGCGTCCGAGCCGTGGTTCGGCTCGGTGAGCCCGAAGGCCCCGATCTTCTCGCACCGCGCCATCGGCGGGAGCCACTTCTCTTTCTGTTCCTCTGAGCCGAGCATGGCGATGGTGCCCATCGCAAGCCCCGAGTGGACTCCGTAGTAAGTGTTCAGGCTACCGTCGGCGCGGGCGAGCTCGACGGCCACGAGCCCGGAGGCGACCTCGCTCATCCCCGGACAGCCGTAGCCTTCTATGGTGCCGCCCGCGATGTTCAACTCGGCTATCTTGGGGATCAGCTCGAACGGGAACTCGGCCTTCTCCCAGTAGTCGTTGATCACCGGGATGACGTCCCGGTCGGCGAAGGAACGGACCCTGTCCCGGATTCCCCTCTCCTCCTCCGTCAACAACTCGTCGATGAGGTAATAATCGGTTCCAAGGGACCGGGTGACGTCGGCAAGCAAGTGATCTCCTCCTTCTCTACGCCCCGCAAACTCTAGCATCTCTCTACGCTACCCGCGCCGTGATGCTATCTTCTACGGACTGGTAGACGCTGCGACTACGGGGAGAGAAGATGACACACCGGATACGCCGGGTGGCTGTGCTCGGCGCGGGAACGATGGGAGCCGCCATCGCCGCCCACTGCGCCAACGCGGGCCTCGAGGTGGACCTGCTAGACATCGCGCCGGACGAACTCGACGCGAACAAGAACGACGTCGTCGAAGCGGGCTTCGATCGGATGAAGAACGCCAGGCCGGCCGCGCTGATGAGCGGGCGGGTCGCAGAGCGCATTCGCCTCGGCAACTTCGACGACGACTTCGACCGGGTAGCCGAGGCGGACTGGGTCCTCGAAGCAATCCTGGAGAGGCTCGAACCCAAGCGAGAGCTCATGCAGCGGGTGGAGAACGTCGCCAGAGATGACGCTGTGATCTCATCCAACACCTCCGGCATACCGCTGCACCAGATAGCGGAGGGCCGTAGCGAGGGGTTCAGGCGCCGCTTCCTCGGCACGCACTTCTTCAACCCGCCGCGCTACCTGAAGCTGCTCGAGATTATCCCCACGGAGGACACAGACCCCGAGGTCGTCGAGTTCGTCCGCGATTTCGGGGAGCGGGTGCTCGGCAAGGGCGGCGTCATCGCCAAGGACACGCCGAACTTCATCGGGAACAGGCTCGGGAGCTTCACCGGGATGCAATCTGTGACTTACGCCCTGGAGAACGGCTACGGGGTGGAGGAGGTTGACGCCATAACAGGGCCCCTGATCGGCCACCCCAGGACCGCCACCTTCCGCCTGAACGACCAGGTCGGCCTCGACATCGCCGTCGGTGTCGCCGAGAACCTGGTCGAGGCCGCTCCCGAAGACGAGTCTCGCGAAGACATAAGACCCCACCCCAAGCTGAAGGAGATGCTCGAAAAGAACCTCCTCGGCAACAAGACCGGCGCCGGCTTCTACAAACGGAGCAAACGCGACGGCAAGACCGTCTTCGAGGTTCTGGACCTCGAGACCTTCGAGCACCACCCGCCGGAGAACTCGGTGATCCCCATAGCCAGGGAAGGTCGAGAACGGGGTGATCTCGGCGCGCGCCTGCGCTTCCTGATGGATAGGGCCGACGAGGATCGCCACGCCCGCTTCATCCGGGACACGCTCCTGCCGTACATGGCGTACGCCTCACGCAGGGTGCCGGAGATCTCAGACACCCTTGAGGACGTGGACCACGCGATGGAGTGGGGCTTCGTCCACCAGACCGGCCCCTTCCGCACCTGGGATCTGCTCGGCGTCAGGGAGACCGCCCGGAGGATGGACGAAATGGGCATCGAAGTCGCCCAGTGGGTGCGCGAGATGCTCGAGGCCGGCAACGAGAGCTTCTACACAGAGAAGGACGGCAGGGAGCTCGCCTACAGCCCGATTGAGGGGAGCTACCAGCCGGTCCGCGAGGATCCGATGGTCATCTCGCTCGACCGCCTGCGCGAAGAGGGAAGGGAGCTAGCACGCAACGACTCGGCAAGCTTGCTCGACTTGGGCGACGGTGTCCTCTGCCTCGAGTTCCACGCTAAGGGTAACTCCATAGACGCTACCATCGTCGAGATGGGCAACAGGGCGCTCGAGGCGCTCGATGAGGGTGATTGGGTCGGACTAGTCGTCGGCAGCGAGGGAAGGAACTTCAGCGTCGGGGCGAACCTCGGCGAGATCGCCCGCGCCGCGAGCAACGGGAGGCTGGATGAGATTGGAGACAGCGTGGACGCCCTGCAAAACCTCCTCATGAGCTTCCGCTTCGTCCCCACGCCCGTCGTCGCCGCGCCGCGCGGCCAGACGCTTGGCGGGGGACTCGAGGTCTGCCTGCACGCCGACCGCGTCGTAGCCGCCGGGGAGACGTACATGGGCCTCGTCGAGGCGGGGGTCGGCTTGATCCCCGCCGGAGGCGGCACCAAGGAGCTGGCGCGCAGGCTGGTCTCCAGGCCGCTCGGTATAACCCCCGACGCGACGCCGCTCCCGTTCGTGCAGAAGGCGTTCGAGACCATAGCGATGGCCAGGACCTCATCCAGCGCCCTGGAGGCGCAGGAGATGGGATTCCTGGATGAAGACGACCGGATAGTGATGAACCCGGACCACCTTCTCTCCGCCGCAAAACGCGAGGTCCTCGACCTCGCGGACGGCTACGTCCCCCCCGAGCGCGGCACCAACGTCTACGCAGCCGGCAAGACGGCGCGCGCCGCGCTCGATGTCCAGGTAAAGACCTTGCAGTGGGGCCGCTACGCCTCCGATTACGACGGCGTCGTAGCCGGCCACGCCGCGCGCGTACTCACCGGCGGCGATCTCTCGTTGCCGCAGTGGGTGCCCGAAGAATATCTCCTCAAGCTGGAGAAAGAAGCGTTCCTCGCGCTCCTCGAGAACGAGAAGACCCGGGAGCGGATCTCTCACATGCTGGAGACCAGAAAGCCGCTGAAGAATTAGCATTTCAGCACGCTCGGGCCAAGGGCCCTCGCTTGTCAGCTAGGCTCAGCACAGAGAGAATAGCTGAAATGCTGACAAGCGAAGCCCTAAAAGGGCAAGCGTGCTGACAAGCGACGGCGTAGCCGGAGCGTGCTGAAATGCTTGAGCGAAGGGAGCGAAAAAATGAACCAAGCCGTTATCGTTGCGGGGGCTCGTACAGCCGTTGGCCGGGCGCCGAGGGGAACCTTGCGCGCTACTCATCCGGTGGACATGACTGCTGCGGCCATCGCCGAGGCTCTGGACCGGGCCGAGGGCTTGGATAGAGGGGAGATCGAGGACGTGATCGTCGGCTGCGCGATGCCGGAGGGGACGCAGGGCTACAACGTCGCCCGCCTATCGTCGATGCGGGCCGGCCTCCCCGAGACCGTTCCGGCGCAGACCGTGAACCGCTTCTGCTCCTCGGGCTTGCAGACGATCGCGATGGCGGCGGAGAGGATCATGTCGGGCTTCGCGACGACCGTCGTGGCGGGCGGCGCAGAACACATGTCCTCCACGCTCGAGATGCCTGACTTCTCCCCGAATCCGAAGCTGGTCGAGACCAACCCGGCCGTCTACATGGGGATGGGCCTGACCGCCGAGCAGGTCGCAGAGGAGTTCGACATCTCGCGCGAGGACCAGGACGAGTTCGCGTTGCGCAGCCACACCCTGGCGAAGAAGGCCGTCGAGAACGGTGTCTTCGACGAGGAGATCGTACCCCTCGACGTCACTTTCGACTGGGTGGACGAGGGGGGAGAGGTCCGCCACGCACAGACCACCTTCAAGCGCGACGAGGGACCGCGCGACACCTCGCTGGAGAAGCTGGCCAACCTGAAGCCGGCCTTCCAGCAGGGCGGCACGGTGACGGCGGGAAACTCATCACAGAGGAGCGACGGGGCGGCTGCCGTCGTGGTGATGGAGCGCGAGGAGGCCGAGAGGAGGGGTCTCGCGCCGCTAGCCCGGTTCGTCGGGTTCGCCGTCGGGGGGGTGCGGCCCGAGGTCATGGGGATAGGGCCCACTGTCGCCATCCCGAAAGTTCTGGACCTCACCGGGCTTTCGCTCGAAGAGATAGATCTGGTCGAGTTCAATGAGGCGTTCGCGGCGCAGGCGCTCGCGGTGATCCGAGAAGTTGGCCTGGACCTGGAGAAGACCAACGTCAACGGCGGCGCCATAGCGCTCGGCCACCCGTTGGGGGCTACCGGCACGAAGCTCACGATCCAGCTCATGAGCGAGATGAAGCGCCGGGGCTCCCGCTACGGCATGGTCACCATGTGCATCGGCGGTGGGATGGGAGCGGCCGGAATTTTCGAGAACCTCGCGAACTAGAGCAGCGGGCCGTCCGGAGCGGCACTACGCGGCTTCCCTGCGTGCTCTCAGCCCACCAGGACGAAGATGCCGACGGCGAGCAGGACGACCGCGACGACGATAGAGGCGATGCCTCCCACGCCGAGCCACAGGACGGTCTTGCCGAGGCTCTGTCCCAGCGCCTCCTCGGAGCGGTGGCTGACGACGAAACGGTGCTCCTCGTCGCCGGACGGCGTACCGATCCCGCCGCCTTGCTGCACCGTCCCGAGCACGTAGACTGGCGCGTCTACCGGCAGGATGGTCTCGGTGTAACGGTATCCCAGAGTGCGCTCGCCACCGCCGAGATTGATGGTCGCGCCTCCGAGGGAGATCGAAGGCCCCTCGCTCCCGGTGTTGCGGTCGAATCGGTTTACCACCTGCTTCGCGTCCAGCTCGGCCCCTTCGGCGTTCACGGCTACGCTGCCGGTGGAATCTTCGACTGTGAAAGGCGCGAACTGCTCGTTGTGGGCCACGACCTCCGAGCGCCGGTCCGAGCCGACGTCGTCGTCATCGTAGTCCCTCTCCATGTACTCGCGTATCACTTTGGAGGAGTAGTAGGCGCACCTCTCGCCGGCCATCTCGCTGGTCAGCGGCTCTTTGCACCGCAGCGTGACTTTGACCTCGACGAGCGTGCCCGGCGCGAGCCCCGAGACGTCGGAGGCGCCTGAGGTCTCGGTCTGCCCCATCAGGGCCGCCTTCTGCTTGTTCTTGTTTCGGAAGTAGAGT
>JBJMIY010000208.1:0-8120 GCA_045806605.1 Rubrobacteraceae bacterium | reverse complement strand
ACGAAAGAATCGACCACGACGGTATGTTGTCGTTGAGATTTAGTCCTGCACCACCCGATACCTGAAGCTTCGGCAAAAAGTATCCGGGCCGGCGAGGCCGTTCTTTCAAGGCGAACGGTCACCGACCCGGTCCGCGGGTTCTCAGGCCCGCAGAGAGTTGTCGAGATTACTGTCCATCGGACCCTTCCCTCCTCTTAGAGGCCCAACAACTCCACCAACATCGTACCACTTCGTGCGAGTCTCGTGCTACATCCCCGTGCTACATCTTTCGGGCCATTTTGTGTCCCGAGCCAGATCGAGCACCACATAGTGTGTTCCTTACCGGCTACCCCGGTCCCTGTACGCCTCGAACTCGGGGCCCAGTGAGGCGGAGTAGACCTTGCGCAGCGCCCTGTTGGCGCCGCCTTGCGGCGTGAGGAAGTTGGGCTGGGCGTAGTCAAGCTGGATAAAGGGGACGGGGCGGATCTGGATCACGCGGTCCTCATACAGCGTGATCTCGGCGAAGATACCGGTCGAGGTCTCCTCAGACCAGGACTGGTCGAATAGGAAGTTGCCCACGCCGTAGAAGATCGGGTCGCCCTCGTACACCTCGATGCCTTTGGGCCAGTGGGCGTGCCCGCCGATGACCAGGTCAGCCCCCGCATCCACGGCCGCGTGCGCCCAGTTCACCTGCCACGGCTCAGGGGTAGCCAGGTACTCGATGCCCCAGTGCGGCATTACGACCACGAGGTCCACCTCGTCGCGCAATCGCTCCACGTCCTCCTTCATTACTTCTTTCTCTATCGGCGCCGTGCCCGCGGAGGTCTCTGTGGCCCAGGCCCAGTCGTAGGAGGGGACGCCCTGGTAGGAGAGTACGCCTATCTTCGTCTGGCCGAGGTCGAAGATCATGGGCTCGCGCGCCTCGGCGAGGTCCATCCCTGCCCCGGCGTGGGCGATGCCCGCTTCCTCCAGGTGTACGATGGTCTCCCGCACCCCGGGCACCCCGGCATCTAGGATGTGGTTGTTGCCCAGTGTGACGCCGTCTATACCTGCCTGGTTCAGTATGGGTAGCAGCCTGAGGTCGCCCGTGAAGGTCGTGGCGTCCGGGTGCCAGACCGCGGCCCTAATAACGGGGTTCTCGAAGTTAGCCAGCGCAAGGTCGGCGCTCGTAAGGTACTTCCTCATGGCCCCGGATCCCCCTGTGCGCTCGGCTGTGAACTCGTGAATGATACCGGTCTCCGAGTAGTCGCTCGGTTCGGGCACCCGGCTCGTTACCGCCGCGTAGCCCCCGTCGAGCGGGAAGTCCAGCCCCATGCCCTTCTGGATGACCATGTAGTTCTGCCCGCGGTCGAGCACTATGTCCCCACCAACCACCACGCGCCGCAACTCGTCGGGATCCGGTCCAGTAGTAGATCCCGGATCGAGCGCGTAGTCCTCCGGCGCCGCGCCCGGCACCAGAAGCGATTCGCCATCCACGCCAAGCGCCCTGACCCGCGGGCCGACTTCGTCCCAGGGCACGAGCCCCATCGCCTGCGGGTTCCGGCTCACGTAGTCGACGACCGCGCCGGCGGAGTCGAAGCCCTCGAAGCCGGAACTGCCGAGCAGCTCCTGTGCCGTCTCCCGCGACTCCTGCGGGACGGCCAGCTCGCGGTTCTGTGAGAGCTCATCTTTGCTCACGCTCTCTCTGTTCGAGGTGAGGTGGACGATCGGGACGAGGGACTCCGGTGGGCTCGCGTCTTCCGGGTTTCCGCCCGACTCCTGTTGAGGCCCACCGGCTTGACCTTCGTGAACCGCGCCAGACTGCCCTTCGGGGCGCTCGGGTGAGCAGGAGCCCAGCAGCAGGAGCAGGGAAGCCAGGATGACTATCATCGCTGCCGGTCTGTAGAGCGTCCTCTTCAAAGATGCCCCTCCTGAGTACTCGATCCTTTTTGCGCCGCCAAACTCTATCAGGAGGGATCGTCGGAATCTCCTATGGACCTGCCAGCAGCGTGTAGAGGACGTAGGCGGCGAACCAGCCGCCGAGGATCAGGGCCCCGCTGACCACGACGAGGTAAATCGCCGCCTGGGGAGGAACTCGCCGCGGGAGATCCTGCGCCGGTTGCGCACGAACTGCACAGTGCCTAGCACGAGCGCGAGGCACCCGAGGAGGGTGAGCGCCATCCCGCGCCGCCGTGCATCCCGGCAAGTAGTCCGGAGAGACAGCACCTCAGAAGACAATAGGCTGAAATGCTGAGAAGCGAGGGCCTTGAAAAGGCCCGAAGCGTGCTGACAAGCGGAGGCGTCAGCCGGTGCGTTTTAGAGTCGGCCGGCGGCGATGATACGCTGCAGGAACTGGCGGGTGCGGAGGTGTTCGGGCGAGGTGAAGATCTTTTCCGGAGTTCCCTGCTCCAGGATCCTGCCAGCGTCGAGAAAGCACACGCGATTTGCGATATCGCGCGCAAAACCCATCTCGTGGGTGGCTATGAGCATGGTCATGCCTTCGTCGGCGAGCTCCTTGATGACGCTCAGGACCTCGGCGACGAGCTCGGGGTCTAGCGCGCTGGTGACTTCGTCGAGGAGCATGAGGCTCGGGTGCATCGCGAGCGCTCGCACGATCGCGACGCGCTGCTGCTGGCCGCCCGAGAGCCGGTCAGGGTACTCGTCTTTCTTGTCGAGCAAGCCGAAGCGCTCGAGCAACTCGATAGCCCGTCTCTCAGCGGCCTTGCGGTCCATCTTCAACACCTCGCGCGGAGCGAGGGTGATGTTCTGCAGAACCGTCATGTGGGGGAAGAGGTTGAAGGCCTGGTAGACGATACCTAACTTGCGGCGCACGCGGTTCACGTCCACGCCCTGGGCTGTGATCTCCTCCCCCTCGACAACGATGCGCCCCGAGTCAACGGGCTCGGTGAGGTTCACGCACTTGAGCAGCGTGGACTTGCCTGAGCCGGAGGCCCCGATCAGGCAGACCACCTCGTGCGGCTCGACGACGAGGTCGATCCCTTTCAACACCTCCTCATCCCCGAAGGACTTGTGAACGTCTTCGAGGACGAGCGCCGGCCCTTCGCTATTCACGCTGCTGCTCCCGCCTGGCGGCGGCGCTTGTCGCGCGCGATCAGACGGTCCGTGAAGCGCGCCAGCGGGATGGTGATCAGGACGAAGAGCAGCGCGGCGACGACGTAGCTCGCGTAGTTGAATTGCGAGGCGCTGTAGATCTGGGCCGCCCGCGCCGCCTCGATTGAGCCGAGCACGGAGACGAGCGCCGTGTCTTTCTGCAAGCCTATGAAGTCGTTGAGTAGCGGCGGGATCACACGTCTGACGGCCTGCGGCAACACTACGAACCGCAAAGACTGCCAGCGCGAGAGCCCCAGAGATCTGGCAGCCGCGTTCTGGCTCTCGTGCACCGACTCGATGCCAGCCCTGTAGACCTCCGCCACGTAGGCAGAGTAGACCAGCACCAGCGCGATGATGCCGTAGGTAACGTCCGAGAGGTAGGAGAAGAACGCGAGTCCGAGCCCCGGCACCCCGAACCCTATGATGTAGAGCACGAGGATCAGGGGTATCCCGCGGAAGAGGTCGGTATACGCGACGGCGACCATCCGGAAAGGGAAGAAAACGGGACCAGGGATCTGGCGCACCACGGCGATCACCAGCGCGAGCACCAGGATCAAGACCTCCGAGATAGTGAATATGTAGACGTTCAGGAGGAAGGCCCGGGCCACGGAAGGCTCGCTCTCCGTCCCGAGGAACGACTGCCTGAGGTGGAAGGGGTCGAAGAACCGCTCCGCGACTACCTCGCTGCCCGGCGCGAGCACGACGATGGCGGCGATGACCGCGAAGAACAGGACCGTGCTCACGCTCGAGACGAGGACCGCGCGGCCGCCAAGCATCTTCGAGCCGCGCCCCGGGGACGGCTCGAGCGTGTCCGCGGGGCCGGTGCCCCTTGTAGTCATCCTACTCCTTGAGGGTCGGGACGCTCAGGTACTGTTGCAGGTACTCTTCCTTGAGGTCCTGCAGCGTCCCGTCCTCCTTCATCTCGCCGAGGACCTCATTCACGCACCCCACCAGCGGGTTGCCCTGTTCGAAGAGCATCCCGAATTGCTCGTTCCTCGGGTACTGGCCCACAACCTTCGTGTTCTTTATCTCGAAGTCGCTCAGGTACACCGTCGTCACCAGGTCGGTGACTATGGCGTCGATCTGGCCGCTCTCCAGAGCCGACTTGGCGTCGTTGGTGGTGTCGTAGACCTTGGGCTCCTCGTTCGGCTGTATGGTCTCGTTTATGAAATCCAGGCTCGTTGTCCCCACCTGCGCGCCGAGCTTCGCGTCCTTGAGGTCGGAGATGGACTGCGCGTCGGCGACGGGAGAATCTTTGAGCACAAGCACGCCCTGAGTGTTGTCGAAGTAGCCCTCCGAGAAGTCGACGACTTGCTCTCGCTCCGGAGTTATGGTGATCTGATTTATGTCGAAGTCGAAGTCCTTGGCGCCGGGAGCGTAGGACTTGTTGAACGGCTCGACGACCCACTCTATCGGGAGATCCATCCTCTCCGCGACCTCGTTCGCGACCTCTCCCTCGTAGCCCGAGTAGTGCTCCGGGTCACCCTCGAACCACGGCGGGTAGGCTGGCCTGTCCGTTGCAACGGTCAGCACCCCCTCCTTGAAAAGCGGCGGGTTCTTTAAGTTGCAGGACTTCTCAGGCCCCGAGCCTCCCTGCGCCGACTCTCCCGAGCCCTGTTGCCCGCATCCGGCCAGCAACAGACTCGCGACCAGAAAACTGATCAAAACAGTTCGTTTCATAGCGCCCCTGACTCCGATCCTCCGCCGCGAAGAGCCTGTATCCCCGCGAATATGCCCAGAACTTCTCATACGGTACCAAGTATAGGGACGGCCAAAAAGCCTTGCAATTTCGCCGGGATCTCTCGCGTCGGGCTCTCCGAAGGTTCATCATGGGCTACGGGAACCTTTCGGCGCCCTGCGTTGTATAAGGGTAGGAGGCTACTCTAGCGGGAGGGCTGTCGCCTCGGAGGACGCGAAGCTCGCCGAGCGGGCGAAGAACGGGGATACGGCCGCGTACGAGAAGCTGGTGCGCGGTCACCAGGCGGTCGCCTTCAGGACCGCCTATCTCATCACGGGCGACGCCTCGGAGGCGGAAGACGCCGCACAGGAGGCCTTCGTCAAAGCGTACCGCGCTCTGGGAGGCTTCCGGACCGGTGCCCCCTTCAGGCCCTGGTTGCTCGCGGTCGTCGCCAACGAGGCCAGGAACCGCCGCAGGGCTGCGGGCCGGCGCCTCGGCCTCGCCCTGCGAGTTGCTGGAGAGAGCCCGGCTGGGGACACTGCCTCCCCCGAGACTGCGGCCTTGGCGGCGGAGCGTCGGGCCGAGCTACTAGGGACTCTGGGGACGCTGCGCGAGGAGGACCGGATGGTGATCGGCTACCGCTACTTCTTGCAACTCTCCGAAGCGGAGATGGCCGCGGCCCTTGGCTGCGCGCCGGGAACAATCAAGTCGCGGCTCTCCCGGGCGCTGGCCAGGCTGCGCGAGAGGATGATGGAGGACGAAGATGCAGCCGGATAGGGATCTCGAAAGAGAGCTCAGGGAGCTCGGGTCCCGCGTCGAGTACCCGCCGACCCCGGACCTGGCGCGGGCGGTACGCAGCCGCCTCGAAGCAGGCGAGCAACCGGCGCCGCGCCGGGGGTGGTTCGATCTTCCGGTGGTGAGATGGACGGCCGTGGCTGCGGTCGTGCTGCTCGCCGCCTTGCCTGTCCTCTCCCCGGCGATGCGTGACACGGTCGCAGGGTGGTTCGAGAGCGGGCAAGCCTCGAGCAGCGGTCAGGCCGCGGATGGAGCCAGGGAGGCTTCGCCCGCCGGTGGCGATGTCACGCTCAAGGGCGAAGACGCTGCGGAAGCGGCGCGACCGAGCAGCGGCGTGCGGCCCATGTCGAGCTCTGGCGCGGGAGAACCGCCGTCGGGGGGAAACCCGGGGTACGGGGAGCCGATCTCGCTGCGCGAGGCGCAGACCAGGTTGGGGGGAAGCGAGCTCCTCTTGCCCGAGGTGCTCGGCGTGCCTGATCAGGTCTACGCCGGCGGCTCGTCTCGGAACGGCGGCGTCGTGCTCGTGTACCGCGCTCGGTCAGGTCTGCCGTCTATGGGCGACACAGGGGTGGGCCTCGTCCTTACCGAGGTGCCAGGGAGCGTGGAGTCGGCGTACCTCAGGGGCGGGACCCTGCCCGTCGCTGGAGCCGAGGAAGTGAGCGTTGGGAACGGGCGCGGTTACTGGGTGCCGGCTGGCCGTCGTGCCCCTGCACTGGCGGACCGGACGGGCGACCTGCCCGGAAGAGTGCTGTTCTGGGAGCGGGGAGGGTTGGCGCTGCGGCTCGGGGCCGACCTCCCGAAGGGCGAGATGATCCGGATCGCCTCTTCAGTGCGCTGAAGCTATCTATCGGGAACCCATCGTGGTTCAGCGCTGTATACGGGGATAGAGGAGCCTCGCCGCCCGCTGGCGGGCGACTCGCAGATGTGGAGAGGATGATAGCCGTGGCCGAAAAGGTGAGTGCATGAGGGCAATACTGAAGGGCTTGCTCTTCGCGCTCTTCGTGTGCGTACTCCCGGTCGCCTGCGGACCTGAGGAACCGGGCTCGAGCGGTGAACCTGGCCCGGAGGTAAGACTGCTCCGGGCCGATACGCAGCGCATTCAGTCGCCGGACGTCACAGAAGAGCAGGTGGCGGAGCTCGTGCGCGGCAACAACGCTTTCGCGTTCGATCTGTACCGCGCCAAGGGCGGCGACGGGAACATGATCTTCTCCCCATACAGCATCTCGCTGGCCTTCTCGATGGCGTACGCTGGAGCGCGCGGCGAGACGGAGACCCAGATGGCCGGGACGCTGAACTATCTGCCGCAACAGACCCAGCACGCGGCCTTCAACGCCCTGGAACAACGCATGTCCGGGTTGGGAGAGAAAGATGGCGGTGACGCACCACCCTTCCAGCTGAGCGTCGCCAACGCGGCGTGGGGGCAACAAGGCTATCATTTCGAAGACGCGTACCTCGAGACGCTGGCCGGGCACTACGGAGCCGGGCTGCGGGCGATCGACTTCGGGCGGTCGGAGGAGGCGCCGGAGGAGATCAACTCCTGGATAGCCAACGAGACCGAGAACCGCATAAAGGACCTCGTCTCGCCTGACATCATCGACGCGAGCACCCGGCTGGTGCTGGCGAACGCCATCTACTTCAAGGCATCCTGGCTCTCCAGGTTCGAGGAAGAGCAAACGCAAGACGGACCGTTCACCACCGCAGACGGGAACGAAGTAACCGTACCGCTGATGCGGCAGACGACGTACCTCGACTACGCGGAGGGTGACGGGTACCAGGCCGTCCGGTTGCCGTACAAAGGAGACGCTGTGGACATGCTCGTCATCGTGCCAGAGGAGGGTCGTTTCGAGCAGGTCGAGGAGCGGCTAGGCGCCGGCTTTTTCGACGAGGTTCGCGGCGGCCTGAGCGAGCATTACGTCAGGCTGACCATGCCCCGCTTCGACTTCGAGACCGACCTGAACCTCCCGGAACTGCTCGCGGCCATGGGGATGAAGACGCCTTTCGACCCGGGTGCCGCGGACTTCAGCGGCATGACGGGGGAGAGGGAGCTGTATATCTCCGAGGCCCTGCACAGGGCCAACATCACTGTGGACGAGAAGGGCACGGAGGCAGCTGCTGCTACGGTCTTGGCGATGTCCCTGTCCAGTGTGCCAGAACCGGTAAAGATGAGCGCGGATCGCCCGTTCATCTTTGCCATCGCGGAGCGGGAGACGGGTGAGATCCTGTTCCTCGGACGCGTAACGGACCCGAAGAGGAGGGGCCTATGATAACCATGAGATCTTTTGCCACCGCACGGACCGTGAGCGCGCTCCTGCTCTTCGCGTTCGCCTTCTCGGCGTGCGGTGGGGAAGAGGCGGGCCAGTCGAGCGGGACGGCGCACTCGAAAGCGGAGGCGGCCCGGGCCGTACCCAGCGCGGGCGCAGGGGAGCTCGCGGCCGCCGATCCGGGCGCGCCCGCTGATACAGGCGTGCCCGCCGATACAGGCGTGCCCGACGACCTGGTTGCGCAAGACTTCGACCGCAAGATCGTCAAGACAGCCGAGCTCGGCATCCGCGCGAACGAGGTACGCGACGCCGCCGCG
>JBJMIY010000207.1:0-11946 GCA_045806605.1 Rubrobacteraceae bacterium | reverse complement strand
CGCTCGGCCCTTGTGTTCAGGATGACCTCGACGTCAACGCCCGTCTCGGGCACCTCGCCGCCGTTGGTGACGGTGACGAAGAAGATCGGCTCGTCAGAGCCGGTCAGGACTACGTTCCCGTCCTGATACAGGGGCTGCCCGGCCACTTCGACGCCCGAGATCTGGACGCCGTGCAGGGCGTTCGGGTCGACGCGGGCGGCGCTTAGGGACGACGGAGCCACCTTGAAGCCGAGCTCCTCGTAGTCCATGAACGGCTCCGGCTCGCTCAGGTAGCTCTGGTCGCGCTCCTGGTCCGCTTCTTCGAGGGCGTCCTGAACGGCCGGGAGGTAGTGGTTCCTGACGATGCCGTCGCTGAGGCGGAGGTCCTCCGCCACAGTGGCGAGCGTCCCCGGGAAGCTCTCGGCGTCACCGGCGGCTGCTACCGCCAGCTTCTTCGTCGCCTGGGCCCTGATGCCTAGAGCGCTGACCAGATAGTGGTGAGCGTCGTCGAACTCGGGTGGCACTTCCTCGTTGGTAAGAGCCTGCAGGTACAGCGACTCGGAGGACTCTGCCACCCGGTCCAGGGCGCCAACATCCAGGTTCGCCGGGTTCCCATCCGCCCTTTGCAAGGTTGCCTGGAGCTGTTGGTTTCCGGTGTTGGAGGACTCGCTGAGGAGGCTGTCTGCGTTGGTCACGTACTTGCGCACCTGGGTGGCCTCCTGGGTCGCCACGCAGCCACGGGCGACGAAGAAGATAAAACTAAATGCCATAACCAGGAGCAGGATGGAGCCAAGGAGCGTAAGCCAGGCCGGGAGCGCCCTCTCGCGGCGTTTTCTAGGGCGGCGCGCGGGCGACCTCTTCTTGGGACGCCCCGAGGGCCTCGAACGGCGAGTCTTCGGGGCGGGCCTGTGAGATCTACGGTCTATGCGTACTCCCTAAGCGGTGTGGGCGAGGGGGGACTCGAACCCCCACGTCCTCTCGGACACTAGACCCTGAACCTAGCGCGTCTACCAATTCCGCCACTCGCCCGCAGGCCCCCTCCAGGAACCGTCTTGCGACGCAACGGATTGTACCAAGCCCGCGGCCATTAGGCTAACGGCCCTTCAAATACTCTGCGGCCATTAGTATCAAAGGGGTGGCATAGCCTATACAATAAAACCCCGATAGTGGCCGAGACGCGCTACATCGAGGGAGAGGGGCGTTACGCGCTGGCCGAGATGGTCGGGCGCGGCGGCTTCGCCACCGTCTGGCGGGCCAGAGCCCTGAAGGGTTTCTCGCGCGGCGGGGACGTAGCCGTCAAGATCATCCCGGTCTACAGCGCAGGCGAGCGCTCGCGCGCTTTGAGGGAAGGCCAGATCGCCGAGGGTCTCAAGCACAAGAACATCGTCGAGACCCTGGAGGTCATCCCCGGCGACCACGAGATTTACCTGATCACCGAGTACGTCCGTGGGATGCCGCTCGACGAGGCGGCCAAGACCTACGACGCCGAGGAGATCGTGGACGCCCTCTCGCAGATCCTCGAGGCCCTGGTCCACGCGCACGGGCAGGGGGTCATCCACCGCGACATCAAGCCGCAGAACGCTCTCGTGGACCCCAGGGGCCGCGTGAAGCTCACGGACTTCGGTGTAGCCTACCGCGCCGGCGACACGCGCCTTACCAGGGTCGGATTCGCCGTCGGCACCCCCGGCTACATCGCGCCAGAGATTCTTGACGGCGCCGACCCGAGCGCCCTGACAGACATCTACGCCGTCGGGGCGACAGCCCGCACGCTCCTTGCCCACCAGCCCTACGAGCCGCCCCCGCGACTGCGGGAGTTCGTGGACAGGGCCACCTCCCCGAACCCGGCCCACAGGCCCCAGAGCGCCTGGGCCGCGCTGAAGCTGCTGACCGGCCGCAAAGCCCCTTCGAGCGACGCGCCCGCCGGCAGCAAGATGACCCCGGATGCCATCCCCGAGAGGTTCGCGCATAGCGCCCTGCGCCTGATCAACGGTCTCGCGGCCGGTTATCTCGGGTTCGTCCTCACCTCGACCCTGCTCGGCCGGAACGGCGCCGAGGCCCTCGGGGTAGCGGCCGGCCTGGGGGTGGTAGGCTACTTGCTGCCGCGCCTCGCGGCCCTCGGGGTGATAGTGGCGCTCGCGGTCGCGCTCGTGCGCAACGGCGTTGGCCTCGGGTTCGCGGTGCTCGTGCCGGCTATCGGCGGGGTCTGGACCCTGGGCGTCGGCTCCATCAACGGCGACGTGGGGCGCTCACCTCTGGGACCGGTGCTCGTCGTGCCGCTCGCCCTCGTGGGGCTGGGGGCGGGGCTGCCGCTACTCTTCGGCGCGCTCATGCGTCCTCTGGGAGCGGCGCTCTCGGCGGCTGTCGGGGCGCTGGTCCTCGTCGGCTACGACCTCACGCTCGACGACGGGCGGGTTCCCTACTCCGGCGTCCAGTTCGACGTGATCCCCGGTTCGCTGAACATCCCGGAGCTCGTCGCGTGGTGCGGACGGATCCTGGAGTACATCCAGCAGTACCACCCCGCCTTTCCGCTCCTGTTCTTGCTGTGGGCGGCGATGGCGCTCGCGGTCTCGCTCGGGGAGTTGACCGGGCGGTGGCTCGTCGGGCTCGGCGTGGCAGCAGGAGGCGGGGTCCTCGGATACGCGCTGCTGGTCTCCGAGGGTTCGCAGGCGTTGACCGATGCTGTGATTTCGCTTGGCCTCGCGGCTATAATGTATGCGGTGTTGCGGTATCTTGTTGCGAGGGTGAGAGGGTAAGGTTCTTTGGGCATCCTCAAAAACATCGAGAAGCGGATGGAGTCGCTCGTCGAGGGCGTCTTCGGGCGCGCTTTCAGGCGGCAGATTCATCCCGTAGAGATAGCCAAGGCGCTCACCAAGCAGATGGACGAGGGCCGGATGGTCAGCATCTCGCGTACCTACGCCCCTAACGACTTCACCGTGCACCTCTCCGAGGAGGACGTGGAGTCCATCCGGGCCTACCAGGACGCTTTGAAGGACGAGCTGATCCAGTACGCCTCCACCCACGCGGAGAACAAGGACTACCACCTGATGACCCCGCCGAGGGTTCGGTTCGAGACAGAGGACTCGCTGCGTTTCGGCGAGTTCGGGATAACCGCCAAGCTGACAGGCGGGGACGGCCCGCGCGAGAAGGGCGCCCCGCAGGACACCTCGGGCCAGACCCGCATCTTCCGAACCGAGGAGGCGAGCGGGGCGAAGGACCAGGGCACGTCAGCCATCTCTCCCGAGGAGGCCCAGAGGCACGGGCTCGCGCGGGAGGTGGTGGAGATAGTGACGAAGGACGGGAGCTTCCTGCTCGAGGGGCGCGGACCGTGGACCGTCGGCCGCTCGCAGGAGAACGACATCGTCATCCCCGACCCGAACGTCTCCAGGAAGCACGCGCGGCTCTCGCGCGCCGACAACGGGTACGTCGTGGAGGATCTCGGCTCGACCAACGGCACCCTGCTCGACGGCGCGCCCATAGACCGCGAGCGGATAGAGAGCGGCGACGAGCTGACCTTCGGCCAGAGCACGGCCCGGTTCGTCCGCCGGATCGACTCCCCCAGAGAGGGCGAGAGGGACCCTTCGGGCACCGGGAGGCGTTAAGGTCGTGCTCGAGCTCCAGGTGCCGCTTCTGGCGGCGAAGGCGCTGCTCTTGCTGTTGCTCTTCGCCTTTATCTACGCCGTGATGCGCAGGGGTATAGGGGACCTGCGGAGGGTCCCCGACGACGAGCTCTTCGAGCCCGGACGGGCGCAGGACGGGCGGGGCGCTTACGCGCCGCGCGGCTCGGCCGAGTCCGAGCTCGTCGTCGAGGACTCCGAGGTCCTGGCCCCCGAGACCAGGTTCGAGATCCGGGACGGCGCGACCAGCATCGGCCGCTCTTCGGCTAGCGACATCGTCCTCAAGAGCGACGACTACGCCTCGGGGAGCCACGCCCAGCTCACCCGCCACGGGGGGCTCCTGTACGTGGAGGACCTGGGCTCGACGAACGGTACGTTCGTCAACGGGCGCAAGACCGTCGGCGCAACTCCCTTGAGGCACGGGGACAGCGTGCGGGTCGGCTCGACAACCTTCAGGTACGAGGAGTAGTCTCTAGGGCTATGCTGTACCTGGAACCCTTCGGCGCCACCCACGCGGGAAAGGTCCGCGCGAACAACGAAGACGCGCTGCTCGTCGGTGAGGGCCGCGACGAGACTCTGTTCGTGGTCGCCGACGGCATCGGCGGCTTCGAAGCCGGGGAAGTAGCGAGCCGCATCGCCGTAGACGTGCTCAAAGAGCTCGAGCCCGGAGCCTCCTTCGAGGCCGCTATAGGCGAGGCAAACCGCCGCATCCTCGCAGCCGGCAGGGGCGACGAGCGGCTCTCCGGGATGGGGACGACCGTCGTGGCCGTGCGGTTCGCCGGCACCCGCGATGAACCGGTGGCCCAGGTCGCACACGTCGGAGACTCGCGGGCGTACCTGTTGCGCGGCGGGAACTTGAGGCCTGTGACGGAGGACCATTCGCTCGTCGCCGAGCTGGTGCGCAGCGGGGACCTGACCAGGGACCAGGCAGCAGAACATCCCCAGAAGAACCTCATTACCCGCGCTCTTGGCGCGGACGAGGAGGTCGAGGTGGATACCTCGGTCCTGCCAGTGGAGGCGGGGGACCGCTTCCTCCTGTGCTCCGACGGCCTCTCCGACATGATCCCGGAGACCAGGATAGGGGAGATCCTGGCCGAAGCTCCGGGCGACCCCGAAAAGCCGGCCCGAAGCCTGGTCTCCGCTGCCCTCGACGCCGGCGGCGCGGACAACGTGACCGTGATAGTCGTTGACGTAAAGGCGGAAACCGCCCCGCAGGAGGAGCGCTCCGGCGACACGCACGAGATGCCACCCGTCGCCCGGTCCGGGGACCAGGCTGCTACCCGAGCGCCAGCGAAGCGGTCCTCGAGAAAGGAACGCGAGCCCCGGGCAGAAGCCAGGAGCCGCCCCTCCCGGCAAACCAAGGCGGCGCGCAGGAAGCGCAGGAGAAGCCGCTTCGGCAGCTTCGTGCGGGGTCTTGCGGCCGTGCTGGTGCTCGTCGTCGCGCTGACGCCGGCGTACCTGTGGGGATCGAGCCGGTACTTCCTGAGCCTCGACGAAGGCGAGGTGGTGGCGTACCGGGGATTGCCCTACGCGCCTCTCGGCGTCGAGCTCAACGGGGAGTGGCGCAGGACAGACGTCGAGTGGTGGGAGGTCAAGACACCCTACCAGGGTCCGATAGAGAACCACAAACTCTACACCAAGGGTGAGATCGAGCAGGTTCTGCAAGATCTTGGGAAGTAGCGGATGACGCAGCGCGCCACCAGCCCTATGATCCTGGCCCTGCTCATAACCTCTCTAGGGTTCGCGACGCTGATCTTCGCGCAGAAGGCGACCAGCCCGCCGCTGATATACGGCGCCTACTACGCAGGGACGCTGTTCGTGCTCTACCTTGGCGTGAGGCTCCTCTTGCCGCACTCGGATGTACTGCTCTTACCGATAGTGACGCTGCTAACCGGCATCGGGCTCGTCATGATCTTCCGCCTCACCTACGACATCAAGGGCGCGGAGAACCTGGCGACGACCCAGGCCATCTGGATCCTGGTCGGCAGCGGGGCGATGTTCCTCATCGTGCTGTTCTTCCGCAACTACCACCGCCTCTTCGACTACAAGTACCTCCTCGCCCTCGCGGCTGTCGTCCTTATCGCCTCGACGTTCACGCCTTTCGGATACGAGGTCAACGGGGCGCGGCTCTGGGTAGCCATCGGCCCTGTGAACTTCCAGCCCTCCGAGTTCGCCCGCATCGCGCTCGTTATCTTCTTCGCGGGCTACCTGGCCGACAAGCGCGACGTCATGACCGCGACGAGCCGCACCTTCCTGCGGATACAGATCCCCGCGCTCAAGTACTTCGGGCCGGTAGCCCTCGTGTGGGCAGCCTCTCTAGGGCTCCTGGTCTTCGAGAAGGACCTCGGGAGCAGCCTCCTCTTCTTCGCCGTGCCGCTCTTGATGCTCTACACGGCCACGGGCCGCATCGCCTACGTCCTGCTCGGCGGGATCCTCTTCTCCATCGGCTCGCTCATGACGTACTTCCTCTTCAGCCACGTGCAGCTGCGGGTGCAGAGCTGGCTCGACCCCTGGGAGGACCCTGATGGGACGGGATTCCAGATCCTCCAGAGCATCTTCAACATCGCGGACGGCGGGATGACCGGCACGGGCCTGGGCGCTGGTTTCTCCCAGACCATCCCGGAGGTGGAGACGGACTTCATCTTCTCGGCCATAGCCAGCGAGCTCGGCTTGCTCGGGGCGACGGCGGTGTTACTAGCGTTCCTGGCGTTCGTGTACCGGGGGATCAAGATCTCGCTGCTCGCAAGCGACGAGTCCTCGAAGCTCCTCGCCTTCGGGCTCACCGCAATGTTCGCCCTCCAGACCCTCGTCATCGTCGGCGGGGTGACGAAGGCCATACCGGTGACCGGCATCACGCTCCCCTTCGTCTCCTACGGCGGCTCCTCCGTCGTGGGCAGCTTCATCCTGACGGCGCTGCTCCTGGTCATCTCGGAGAAGGCGGGCCGGCGCGAGGTCGAGGAGCCCCTTTACGAGGGCGGGGCGTGAACGCGCACGTCAGGCGCACCTTCTACCTGTTCGTCGCAGGCTTCGTGGCCCTGGTCGGGATGCTCGTCTACTGGCAGGTCTACGCCAAGGAGTCGCTGGCGAACAACCCCGAGAACGGGCTTCAGACCCAGCGCTCCATACAGACGCCGCGCGGGCTCATCCTGGCCGGCGACGGCGAGACGGTTCTGGCAGAGAGCATGCGCCGCAAGACGGAGACCGGCCCCGTCTACGACCGCTTCTACCCGCAAGGAGAAGCCTTCTCCGACGTGGTCGGCTACTGGAACGTCAAGTACGGGGCCACAGGCATCGAGATCGGGCGCAACTCCGATCTCTCGGGCACGTCGGAGCCGGCCACGCTCGACGCCCTGATCAACCAGATGAGCGGCGGCCCCCAGCCGGGCAACAACGTCGTGCTGACCCTCGACCCCGAGCTGCAGCGCATCGCCTACAACGACCTCGCCGCAAGCCCGACGGGCCGGGGATCGGCGATGGCCATAGACCCGAAGACAGGCGAGATTCTGGCGCTTGCGACCTATCCTTCATACGATCCGAACAACCTGGATGAGACCTTCCCCGAGCTCGCCAACGATCCGGCCGCGCCGCTCCTCAACCGCGCTACCCAGAGCCTCTACCCGCCGGGCTCTACCTTCAAGGTGATCACGTCCTCAGCGGCGCTCAAGGCCGGGGTGCAGCCCACGGACGAGTTCTTCGACCCGGGATATCTGGATACGCCCGGCTACAGGGTCGTCAACTACCAGCGCAAATCCTTCGGGGAGCTGACCTTCGCCAAGGCCCTGGTTTACTCGGTGAACGTCATCTTCGCGAAGATCGCCATAAGAGAGGTGGGACCCCAGCTCCTCTACGAGACGGCGCGGGACTACGGGTACGGCGATCCTTACGACGACTTCCCGCTGCCGGTCTCAGCCAGCGACCTCGGCTACCCTGTCGACCAGTGGGTGGAGGGTAACACGGCCCAGATCGCCTTCGGCCAGGACAGGGTCTCCACCAACGTCTTCGAGATGGGCCTGGTGGCCGCCACGGTCGCGAACGACGGCGTGATGATGAACCCCCGCATCGTCAGGGAGGTACGCTCCCCTGACGGCATCATCCTCGACAGACCTGCCCCCAGCGTCCGCAGGCGGGTGCTCGACGCGGGGACCGCCCGGACGCTGAACGGGATGATGCAGGGCGTGATCACGGAAGGCGGGCTGACCGAGGCCGAGGTCCCCGGGGTGAAGGTGGCGGGCAAGACGGGAACCGCCGAGGCTCCCCCGCGCCAGCCGCACTCCTGGTTCGTCGCCTTCGCCCCCGCTGACGACCCCGAGATAGCCGTCGCCGTCATGGTCGAGAACGGCGGCGAGATCGGGCCGCAGGGCGACGCGGCCACTCCTGCCATTCCCATAGCCCAGGACCTCATGGAGGCCTACCTGAAGGGTGAGGGTGGGTGAGGCTATAATGCCAAGGTCATGCAGCAGCTAGTAGACAATCGCTACCGTCTGGTCAGGCCCCTTGGCAGCGGGGGGATGGCCGACGTGTTCCTGGCCCACGACAGCATCCTCGACAGGGACGTCGCCCTGAAGGTGATGAGCACCCGCTACGCCAGCGACGACGAGTTCGTCGAGCGATTCAAGCGCGAGGCGCAGAGCGCGGCCGCGCTCACCCACCCGAACATCGTCTCTATTTTCGACCGGGGCGCCTCGGAGGACGGGACGTACTACATAGCCATGGAGTACCTGTCGGGCGGCACCCTGAAGGACAGGATCATGCGCAAGGGCGCGCTCCCGGCTCGCACGGCGGCTGCAGTGGCGCTCCAGATCGCCGAGGCGCTGCAGGCCGCCCACGAGCGGGGCGTGATCCACCGCGACATAAAGCCGCACAACATACTCATCACCGAATCGGGGGACGTGAAGGTTACGGACTTCGGCATCGCCAGGGCCGCCTCATCCTCTACCATGACCCGTACCGGCTCCATCCTCGGAACAGCCCACTACATCTCGCCCGAGCAGGCGATGGGCGAGCACGTGGGGCCTTCGAGCGACCTCTACTCTCTGGGCGTGGTCCTTTACGAGATGCTAACCGGCGAGCTCCCCTACGACGCGGATACGCCTCTGGGGATCGCGATGAAGCACGTTAACGGGCACCTCAGGCAGCCGAAGGAGGTTAACCCCTCGATCCCGGCCAGCATCAACGCCATAACGTGCCGGCTGCTGGCCAAGGACCCCGAGCACCGCTACGCGAGCGACGCCGAGCTCATAGAAGACCTCGAGCGCATCGCCGCGGGCCTGGAGCCCGCGAGCGCGACGACAGAGATGCTTGCGACCCGTCCCATGCCGGCGGCGACCGCGCCCACCCGCGTGGCCCCGCCGCCCCCAGCAGCGGGCAGGAACGGCAAGCGTCGGCGACCGTGGCCTTTTGTCCTGATCCTCCTGGGGCTGCTGCTCCTTGCCCCGATCGCCTGGGCCGCATACGACTTCCTGTACGGGCAGGAGGAACAGGTCGCCAGGATCGCCGTCCCCGACCTGGTCGGCATGACCAGGCAAGAAGCCGAGGACAGGGTCGGAAATGACTTCAAGATCTCCGTCGAGGACGAGGTCCAGGACAACAAGCCTGTGGACACCATCGTAAGCCAGGACCCCGAGAGCGGTGGCAAGGCCGAGAAGGGCTCGACCATCTCGGTCACCGTCGTCGGGACGCAGATGGCGAAGGTGCCGAACGTCGTCGGCCAGAGCCGGGACGCGGCACAGGCGGCCCTCGATAGGGTCGGCTTCCAGGTCAAGGTCGACGAGGCGGAGAGCTCGTTCGATGATGAGGGCGCCGTGACAGGCCAGGACCCGCGGAGCGGGTCGTCGGTCGAGAAAGGCTCGCAGGTGACGATCACCGTCGGGACAGGACCATCCACGGTGAAGGTCCCGAGCGTCTACGGCAACAACCCGGACCAGGCGGCCGATATACTCGCTGACTACGATCTGAAGCTCGGCGCGGTGAGCGAGGACTACACCAGCGAGGTAGCGGAGGGCATGATCTTCTACCAGGACCCGGCCCAGGGACAGAGCGTCGAGCCCGGCAGCTCGGTGGCCGTCATTGTGAGCCTCGGCGTAGAGCAGGTAGAGGTCCCCGAGGTCTACGGCCTCACCCTGGCGCAAGCCAAAAACGCCGTGGTGAACGCCGGCTTCAAATATGGCGCAGTCGCAGTCGAGCCCAATAATGACGAGGCCGCCGGCACAGCCCTCTCGACGGATCCGGCATCCGGGACGCTGCTCGCACCTGGCGCCACGGTGACCATCTACTACAGCAGCGGTCCTACCCAAACTACCCAATCTGCCTCGGCCACCCCGGCAGCCGACGAGAACAACAACGGCGAGGGCAACAACGGCGAGGGCAACAACGGCGAGAACCTCCGGGAAGCGCTCAAGGATGCCTTCCAGGGAAACAGGGTAGAGAACCAGGCGAACAATCGCAACAACGGCGGTGACGGTGGCGGAAACGGCAATGGAAACCGCAATGGCAACGGTAACCGCGGGGGCAACAACTAGGCAGGCCCTCTGGCCTGGGGTCCATTCCTCTCAGGTCCCCTCGAGAATCTCCCTGTTGACGTAGTCCTCCAGCGAGCCGGCGGGCATCTCCCGTGGTGGGCTCACCTCGACGAAGCTGTGGCGGCCTATGGCGTTCTCTTCTAGCCAGTCCTCTTCGACCGCTTTCGCTCTCCCGAGGTCGTAGCCGGTCTCGTAGTAGACGGTGCGCAGCCCGCCGCCCCTGAGCTCGACGACGAGGATGGGGTATCTGCCGAGGGAGTATGCCCGGATGATCACCTTTCCCTCCGCCGCAGACATGCCCTGAGTTTATACGAGACCCGTCCGCGATAGAAGCCCGGTAAGGGGCGCACAAAGCACCGTGATAGAATCACCGGGTATGAAGACGCCGTACGACGCTCGTATTCGCGGAGGGAGACCTCATGTCAGATCCCATACCCAAAGACGGAGGAACTGAGGCCAGAGACTCCGACGAGTCCCTACCCGAAAGACTACCGCCAGGAGATCTGCCGGAGGAGTTGATCAGGAGGCGTCTGGCGCGCCTGGACACCCGCCGTGCGCTCGCGGATCTTTGCAAGAGCGTGCCTGGACTCGAAGAGGTCCTCCTCCCCCGCGGCATCCAGGCCGACGCCCTTACCCGCAAGTCGGGCGCTGGCGCCTCGCTCCTGCGCGGCGTAGCGCGCCGGATCACGCAGGACGCCGCCGCCTGGAGCGCTTTCCAGACCGCCGTACAGGAGCAGATCCCACCCGAGACCTTCGCCGCCCTCGAGGACTTCTCGCCGGAGAAGCTGGAGGACCTCTCCGGCTCCCACACCACCGAGGGCCTGCTCCTCGCGGCCCTGAGCGCCGAAGATGAGCCAAACGGAGAGGTCCTCGCCTCCCTCATAGGGGCCTGGCGGGACGAGCACCAGAAGGCCGAGAAGCGGGCTTCCGAGGACGCCCACGTCAAGGAGCTCGAGACCGAGCTGGAGCGCCTCAAGCAGGAGAACGAGCAGCTCTCGTTCGCCTCGCGTGCCGCCAAGGAGCGGGCCGCGGCGCTGGCCGAGGAGGTCGAGGTTCTCACCGGCGAGCGCGATGGCACCTCCGAGCTGGTACGGAAGGCGGAGGAGCGGGCCGCCTCGGCACTCGACGTGCGGGGCCAGCTCGACGATCGCATCGCCGAGCTGGAGCGGCGCAGCGCCCAGCTGGAGCGTGCGCTCGAGGGTGAGCGCACCGCCTATTCCAGGGCAGCCGAGCGAGTCGAGGAGCTGCATGAGGAGTTGGGTCGGGTGATGGCGGAGCGGGACCGCATCCAGCACGCCCTGCAGAACGCCCGGTTCACCGACAGGGGCTTCGGGGAGCTTCTGGTGAGGGCCGTCAAGAACGAGGTAGGCGCGCTCCCAACCTCTATCGACAGCACGGCCCAGACCGCCCGCTTGCTCGAGTTCATGGGCAAGGTGCTGGCCGCCCACAACGACCTGCGGGAACCCCGGACGGCCGGCTCGACCCCCGGTCCGCAGTCCTCCGGGGAGGACGCCGAAGATTCGGAGTCCTCTTTAGCTAGCGCCCCAGATCCGGCTGAGGGCGCCGCTACGTCCAGGATCGAGGTCTACGCCAGGCCGCGCCCGACGCTCTCTTTCCGCGCCCTTGGCGGGGCCGGGGAGGTGGGCGGCAGCAGCCACCTGCTCGACTTCGGCGCGACGAGGGTGCTGGTCGACGCCGGCATCAAGCCCGACGGCAGGGGCCCCCTGGCGCCGAACTTCGGAAAGCTGGACGGGCTCGACGCGGCGGTGATAACGCACGCCCACCTCGACCACTGCGGGGCGTTGCCTCTGCTCGTGCGCGACAGGCCCGAGTTA